>CAZFRL010000011.1:0-38749 GCA_964521325.1 uncultured Dehalococcoidales bacterium
GAGTAATAGTGGTAGGCTTGCTCATCTACTTCTTGGTGTTTAGAAGAAGAAGAGCATACAAAACAGTTTGAGAGATTGAGCCGTTGGTCTATATAGGACGAAGGGCAAGTGAGTTTTGCGCGGCTCTTATACCAGAGCAAGCTCGATGAGGATAAGGGATTTAATCGGTGACGCGACAATGGTCGGTATGAGTGTTGCTTTGCTGTAGCACTTCCCAAATATTTGGCGTTACAGTTAATACCTGGTAGGGGAACCAAGTGTATCTTTGGGTGAGCTAGGATTTCCCTGCTTTGAGCATTACATCAGAGTTGTTCCGAGGGCTGGAGTTAATAGCTAGGGCAAATGAGGTGCACTAATTAAAGAGGCAGTGAACGAGACACACGCCGAATCCTAAGAGAGAGTTAGAAGGTGAAACCTGAGAATGGTCCCAAACTAGATAAGTGTTACAAAATAAAAATGGTTCTGGACAAAGATTTGCCAGATTTCCAGAATGCTGAGGTTATTCGGGTAGTCTGTGCTAAATGCTTAGAAGTCAAAGGTGGCGGTGGCTATGGTTATGGAACTCAAAACTAGGATTTTTGGGCTGTCCAATGGGAGATACCAGGACATGTCTCAGCTAGCTGAGGCGATGGGAATATCAGTATCCCAGATTTACCGGGTATATCATGGGAAGCGCCCCATCGGTGGAAAATTCGTCGTAGGAGCAATAAAAGCCTTTCCCGAATATAAGTTAGACGACCTTTTTTATGTTGTTCCAGAACGACCTAGGCAAAATACTCAAGTATCGAAGGTTTATGATACCGCTGCCAATACAAGAACCGGCGTGCCATATAGCAACCATCGATTTATGGCGAGGTTGAGATTGCGTAAACACGATGAGGCAGTTAAGTTGAGGAGGGCTGGCCTAAATTATGCCGAAATCGGCCGTAAATTGGGTATTAGTCGTCAGTGGGCGTGGCAAATTACCCAAGGGGAGCCTACACCACAAAACCCTGACCTTCGCTCTAAGGATATCCTCACAACAAGTAATGTAGCTCAGCTCCTTGGGGTGCATCCTTATACTGTGAGGCGCTGGAGCAGGGAGGGAATGCTACAATCATACCGTTATAACCCCAGGGGTGCTAGGAGGTTCCGGCAGGAGGACATAGATAGTTTTATCAGTGTAGCTCAGTTCCTTGGGATGCATCCTTATACTGTGAGGCGCCGGAGCAAGAAGAGAATACCTGTATTAACTCCAGTGCTATGAGGTTCCGATAGGAGGACATGGGTGGCATTGCACATTAGCTTATAATGTGCAATTAAGGATAAAAAAAGGGACTGGGGGGAATTCCCCCCAGTCCCCATAAATTATTTACCATATAATTCTAGAATTCAAACAATGCTGGCTGCTCCGCCTTTCTTTTCTCTGCCTCTTCTTGGCTAAGAGAGCGAGTGGATGCTGTTGACGCTGAACTAAAGGATATTAAGGCTAGACTATCCAGGCTCTATGAAGCGCTGGAAACAGGAAAGCTTAACCTGGATGACCTAGCCCCTAGGATTAGGGAACTGAAGAGTCGGCAGGACGAGCTTAGTAAAGTCAGGATTCAGATAGAAGCTGAGATAGTAGCCCGGGGTATTGAGCAAGTAGACACAGCGCTAGTAAAAGCGTATGCTCAGGATCTACGGAGCTTACTTGAAGAGGCGGATCTTACCGAGAGAAAGGCGTTCCTCCGCTCATTCATAAAGCGAATAGAAGTTAGTAAAAGGTAGGTTACAGTACACTACAACCTGCCACTGCCACCAGATGGAAAGATTAAGCAAGAGTTAGAAGTTCTGCCTATTGTCACCTTTGGTGGAGCTGAGGGGACTCGAACCCCTGACCTCCTCCGTGCAAAGGAGGCGCTCTCCCAGCTGAGCTACAGCCCCATCTGTTGAAAATATTATAGCAATGAGGAGACCTGGTTGCAATTCGCCCCACTGGCTTCATAAAACTTGACAATTGATAAAATAATCGTTATTGTAATTATGAACATATGTCCATTATTAGCATTATCTAAAGCAAAGGGAGTGATAAAATAAACAGATGACCCAAGAGCAAGAACTCGAAGCACTTAAAACCCAAACTCAACTCCTTCTTTTAGCTTCAGTGCCATGCATACGTTCGGTGGACTAAATAACCCGTTTAAACCCTAGTGATGCGTTACAAGGAATTCGAAGATGAAAATCACTATCGTCTATGATAACGAAGTCAAACAGCCAGGGTTAAAAGCAGACTGGGGTTTTTCATGCATTATAGAAGCTCAGGATGCGCCCCAAATCTTATTTGATGCCGGAGCCGATGGCTCTATACTGCTACATAACATGAAAAAACTAAAATTTGACCCGGGTGCCATCGGCATAGTGGTGATTTCACATCCTCATTGGGACCATGTTGGTGGTCTCCAAGATATTATGGAAGCTAATAGAGATGCCGAGCTTTATGTTCCCGAGTCATTTGGGAGCGGCATTTCAGCCAGAAAGGTAACCAGAATTAAAGGGGCTTTCCAAATCCGCAAGAACATATTTAGTACCGGCGAGCTTCAAGGCATAGAGCAATCTCTGGCGATTAATACTGATAAAGGTGTTATGGTAATCGTAGGCTGTTCCCATCCTGGGGTGGGAAACATTTTGGATGCTGCGTCAAGATTTGGTAAAATTTACGGCATCGCTGGTGGGTTCCATGGGTTTTATGACTTGGATAGGTTAAGCCCTTTGTCCCTGATTTGCCCTTGCCATTGCACCCAATATAAGTCAGAGATTAAGCACATATTCCGAGACCGGTGTTTAGATTGCGGGGCTGGATTGGTGATTGAGTTAGGGGATGCAACTTATGGATAGCAAACTGGAAAAAATTAATGGAGCTTCTGCATTAGCCCTCTCCAAGGAGGTTTAGAAAAATGGCATTAGTCGATGTCAGCATTGTTCCTTTAGGAACGGGAAGCCCTTCAGTTAGCCAATATATAGCTCAAGCAGTACAGGTATTGCCGAAGGAAGAAGACATAAAATATGAGCTAACGGCAATGGGAACAATTATTGAGGGTGATTTGGAGCGGCTACTAGCTTTAGTTAGAAAAATGCACGAAGCTATCTTTGACGCCGGAGCGATGAGGGTAGTAACTACGATTAAGATAGACGATAGGCGAGATAAAACCTCAAGTATTAGTAGTAAGATAAAATCGCTAAAGAGACAGCTAGGGCATTAGATATGGCTAACCTCCCCTCAAATAATAATCCCTCCGACGTATTTCTGGACGTGAAGCTGGATGTGGAGAAAATAGCTAAGTGGCAACGGCTCATATCATCATTCTACTGGTAACCGGCGCCGGCGCTGGCTTTGCCAGCGGTCTGCTGGGTGTTAGCGGTGCCTTTATCATGACCCCCGTCCAGTTTATGATATTTACCAATATGGGTGTCTCACCCGATATAGCTGTAAAGCTGGCGTTCGGCACAAGCTTGCTGGTTATTTTGCCTACAGTCGCCAGTGGAGCCTGGAGACATAATAAAAGGGGAGCGGTGTGGTGGAAGGCAGCCATCATCATGGGTAGCTGCAGTTTGATTTGTGCCTTTGGCGGGGCTACCCTAGCTACCCATCTACCCGGCTCAGCGCTAAAGATAGCCTTTGGGGCTATTGTCCTTCTCAGTGGTATCAGGATGCTTACTGCCAGAGAAGCCGAGATTAAGCAAGAACCTAAGGATAATCCCTGGCTGTGGGTTGCCTGGGCTATCCCATTAGGCATTGTTACCGGTATTCTCGGTATTGGCGGTGGTGTGCTGATGATTCCAATATTAGTGCTAGCCCTAAAGTTCAAGATGCATAATGCGGTAGCTACCTCCCTAGCCGTGGCGATATTTACCAGTATCGGCGGTGTTACAGGTTATATTGTAAATGGTCTTGGCGTTCCCAACCTACCTGATTATTCTATCGGTTATGTCAACCTGCCCTCGTGGTTTCTGCTGGCAGTGACCAGTGTTGGCATGGCACAGGTCGGCGCCATAACCTCGCACAAGCTGCCAGCCAATCAATTAAAGTATATTTTCATTGCGGTAATATTCTATATGGGACTCAAGATGCTTGGTGTCTTCGACTGGCTGGGTTGGCCAATATAAACAGCACCAGGTTATAATATTAAATCTGCAGGAAACACTGCGACGGAGACCAAAGCTATAGCTGACTATCCTTAGCTGGTTTTATCTGTACCGGTAAGCCAGCGACCATCAGGTAAATCTCATCAGCTTGTTGTGCCAGCATCTGATTCATCCTACCCAACAAATCGCGATACAACCTGCTCACTCTGTTAACCGGAACCAAGCCCAGGCCAATCTCATTAGTGACAATAATGAAGCTGGCATCAACCCGGTTAATACACTCCACCAGCTCGTTAATCTCAGCAGTAAGCTTCTCCTCAACAAGTGAAGCATCGATTTCTTCACCACTTTGGCTGCCGTATTGACTGAAAACGTTATTAACCAAGAGGGTGATGCAATCTATAATCACCACCTGAGCACCACCGATTTTTTGCTCAACCTGACTGCCAACATTTGTAGTAACCTCAAGGGTGCTCCAAGCTGCTGGTCTTGCCTTCTGATGCTCCTCAATGCGGTGTCGCATCTCTTCATCGCCAGCAATTGCTGTAGCCACAAAGAGTACCGGTTTATCTAACTTCAAAGCAAGCTCCTGAGCGAACTGGCTCTTGCCACTGCGGGCGCCACCAATTATTAGAACGTTTACCAACCTTACCTCCGGGTTCCCATAACCTTATGCCTACTATTTAGACCTCAAGGCACACTCCAAAATCTCCAGGAACCAGCGTCCCTCCCTTAACACCTTGCGGGTTTCCATGATTTCTAGCCGCTGGTTGAATAGAGGCCCATCAATAACAAAGGTATGATACTCCCCAACCTCACCACTGGGCGTAATGTTCTTTGTTTCCTTTAGCTTATCTAACAGCTTAAGAAAATCCAAGTCAACCTTTCGACCCAACCATTCTTGCCCAAACAGGTCAGCCTTAGCCACAACTATAACTGCCTCAAAGTCTAAGCTTACAAAGTCCTTTAGTATTTTCTCCTGAGCCTGCCCCCACAAGGGTTGATGGGGTGTGATATCTACCTCGTAACATACCCGATCAATCCACTGCTTATGTGCCTCAAGGTCAATATCACCAAAGACACCACCATTTACTCCCTCCCGCTTCAGGGCACGAAGCAAATCCTTAAACTCAGCCTCATAATTAGCCATCGTAGTCCGTCTCTGAACCAGCGGAATTCCAAGGGCTTGCGACTGCATTTGTAGCCACTCAACCGACAGCCCATGAGTCCACGAGAGCTTGCCATCTTCAGTTATCATATTTACCAAGTAATCAACCTTCAGCCCGCTAATACCCGCCCGGTAACAGGCAAAGCAACTATCCTTCCCTCCGCTCCACGAGGTAAAAACTTTATCCATGGGACCTCCCTAAAAATTAATCTTCTCTATAGGTTAAACCAACCATTGTTTGTGAGCTAGCAGGCAGACAAGAATGAGGACACAAGCCTCAGCTACCTCATTTATAGCACCATAGGTGTCACCGGTAAGACCGGAAAACTTACGCTTCAGATAGGTTGCCACGACTACGACTATAATCCAGATGCCAAACATTATAGCCAAGCCTGCCAGATAAAAGTAAGTCATGTTGGCTAATCGAGCCAGACCTATAACTACCGCCAGGGTTATAACCGTAGCTATGGTAAAACTCTGTGCACTAGCCTCCTGCTTAACCATTTTCCCCAAACCTGACAGGCGGGCAGAGGGATAGGCGAAAATAGCATAGACCATTGCCCAGCGACTTACCACCGGCATAAGCATCAATGTCGCCATTAACAGAGGCTCAGGCACACTATTCAGCGAGATATATTTAACCAGCAGCAGGCAACAGGCACCGATGATACCAAAGCCACCGACCCGACTGTCACGCATCGCCCGCCACCTATCCTCAACTGTCCTATAACCGCCCATCCCATCACAGGTATCAATCAAGCCATCAAGGTGCAGGGCACCACTAATCACCACCAGGGCAACTATCAATAACACATTAACCACAGCCGAAGGTAAACCAAGAGTTAGCAGCCAGTTTAATCCAGCTAAAATAAGCCCGATTACGATTCCGACCACAGGGAAGTAACCTATAGAGCGACCTACTTCCTCCAGGCTTACTTCACGCCGCCAGGGCAGGGATATAATGGTCAGAAACCTCAGTGCAACTAAGAAGCTCAACTGCCTAGCTTAACCCCTTTCTGATACTCCAGCTTCAGTAAAGGTGGACATCTCAGCCAGAACCCTGGCTGCTACCTCAGCCAGAAATATTCCCAGGGCAGCACCAGTGCCCTCACCCAGGCGCATACCCAGATTCAGCAGGGGCTTGAGTCCCAGATGCCGGAGCAATATTTTGTGACCAGTCTCAGCCGAAACATGAGCCGCAATAAGGAAGTCCTTTAATCCTGGTGATAGTGCCGTGGCAATTAGAGCTGCCGCCCCGGAGATAAAGCCATCAATAACTACCGGAATGCGGTGGGCAGCTGCGGCTAACATCACCCCAACCAGCCCCCCAATCTCAAAGCCACCTACCTTTGCCAGCACATCCAGAGGCTGAGCCGAATCAGGGTGGTTCACCTCTAGGGCTCTGGTTATGACTTCCACCTTGTGTGCCAACTGCTCATCGGTTATGCCAGTGCCTCTGCCAGTCACCTCAGCCACCGATTTTCCAGTCATAACAGCACAAATAGCGCTGCTGGCAGTAGTATTACCGATGCCCATATCACCAGTGCCTACTATATCCAGCCCTTTAGCCACCTCAGCCGTTACAACTTCAATCCCTGTCTCTACTGCCTCTACTACCTGCTCGTTGGTCATAGCCGGACCCAGGCACATATTCTGGGTGCCAAGGGCAACCTTTCTGGATAAAAGCCTGGAGTCAGGTTCCAGCTCAGTGGCTACCCCCATATCAACCACAATAATCCTGGCTCCTGCCTGACGGGCAATCACATTGATTCCAGCCCCACCACGGAGAAAATTATAAACCATCTGGGCCGTTACCTCCTGAGGCCAGTTACCTACCCCTTCAGCCACCACCCCGTGGTCACCAGCCATAGTAATAACCGCCTTATGCCTGATTTGAGGGATGGGCTTACCCTGGATGCCAGCCAGTTGTATGGACAATTTTTCCAGCCTGCCCAAGCTACCCGGCGGCTTGGTCAGGGTATCCTGCCGTGACCGGGCAGCTACCATTGCCGCCCTATCCAGGGGTTTTATCATCCCAATTGTATTGGCTAAAAGTTCTGACATCTCCAAATATAGAAACCCTGCCTTATTAACTATCGGCCTTTAGCTTCCCCTCCTGCGTTAGTGAATGGATGGTGGTGATAAGTTTTTGGCACTCAGGCATGGTGCGGGGGGCAATACGGATATACCCAGGCAAGCCAAAGGAAGTGCAATCACGCACCAAGATGCCCTGTCTGAGCAGAGTGGCGCGGAATGCCTTGGTATTGGCTACCTTTACTAAGAAAAAATTTGTCTTTGATGGAACCAGGGTAAAGCCAATTCGGGTAAGCTCACCCACGAGAAACTGCTTTGCCTCTTTTATGTCCTGTTTACATTGCTCCAGATAATCCGCCTCCCCTAAAGCTATGACCCCCGCCTTTTGAGCCACCACACTAACATTCCAGGGTGGACGAACCCGTCGCAGAGCATCAATAATTTCTTGATTGGCAACAGCATAACCAAGGCGTAGTCCAGCCAAGGCGTAGTCCTTGGTCATAGAGCGCACCACAACCACATTCCCCCGATGAATCAGGTCAATAGAAGACCAGTTCTCATCCACAAAGTTTATGTAAACTTCATCCAGGATAAGCAAGCTATCGCCACAGGCTGCTAAAATCACTTCAATCTCTTGCCTAGTGAGGTACTGACCGGTGGGATTATTGGGATTGCAGATAAAAATCCCTTTAGGGCGGTGTTGCTTGATAAGATTGACGGTTTCTTCTATACCTGGTACGAAACTCTCCCCTTCCCTCCCCCACTGGCTAATAACCTCCGCCGCAACGATTTGGCAGGCGACCCTGTACTCGCCAAAAGTTGGTTCCAGAATCAGGACAGAGTCCCCACGTCCAAAGTAAGTCAAAGCGATGAGACGAATAAGCTCCACAGCACCGCTTCCAACCAGAATGTTACCAGGAGCCACCTCCAATTTTTCCGAAAGACATTCCTTAAACTCGGTTGCCTCCGAATCAGGGTAACGATTAACGGCAATATCATTAAAAATTTTCTTTACCCCTGGCGGAGCCTCGAATGGGTTAGAGCAAACGCTGAAGTCGAGAACCGTCTCGGGGTTAAGACCCATAGCCGTTAACTCAGCCCGATTCGGTCCGCCGTGGAGACAGGCTTCCAGGTTCTCTACTTCGGGTTTAGGCCGTAACGACAAAGTAAATCACTCCTGCTATAAAACATATTACCACCCAGATTAACACCGCTACTTGTGTTAACTTCAATGAGGCATCGATAGTCTCTGGCGTTAGAGGGGCATCCCCTCCACCTAATTTATAATGCCCCTCTTTCTCCAGCTGCACATTGAGCGCACCAGCAGTTGCTGCCATAGTCCAGCCAGCGTTGGGGCTTTCGGTCTTAGCGTGTGCGCTGAGCGCAACCTGCCACGAAGCTCGGGCGTCTCTTTTGGATAAAAAACTGGCTGCAACCAGGAGTAGCGCCGTCAATCTCGCTGGTACAAAGTTAAGCACATCATCCAACTTACTGGCAAACTTGCCTAAATACTCGTATTTCCCGTGATAGCCTATCCTAGCATCCAGAGTATTGACTACCCGGTAGGCAACGGCTCCTGGGATACCAAAGAGCAGAAAATAAAACAAAGGGGCAACGAAGCTGTCGCAGGTGTTCTCCGCTACCGACTCTACAGTAGCTGATACGAGCCGTGGGCCGGGTAAATCCTGAGTGTTGCGGCTGACCAGTGAGCGTAGCTCGAAGCGTGCTACGTCCAGTTCTTCCTTCAGGAGAAGGTTTTTGATTTTGATTGCCTCGTGCCGTAGTTCCTTCAGGGAAAAGGTGGATTTGAGTAGTACCGCACCTATAATCACATAAGCGGCGAAGTTAAAGCTCTTCAGATAGAACATGATGAAATATGCCGAGGCAGTGAACAGCCCTAAAAGTAACAGAGTCATCCCAGCCCCGTAGGTAAACTGAACTCGAGGGGAGCGACCAATACCACCCCTCTCCAGAAAAGAAGTGACCTTCCCCATCCATACCACAGGGTGCAGGGCGCGGGGTGGCTCGCCCAGAGTTAAATCAATGACTAGAGCGATGACCAATATCAGCAAAATATCCATATCGCTTCATCTTTACCAATTTACCAAATGTTGCCTCTAAATTAAATTTGTTAGATAAAATTAAACCCCTTGCCCGCTCGGACAAGGGGATAATCATGTCCCGTCAAACATGTTTCCCACCCCCTTTCCCCCACGGAGGTTCAGGAATACCCAGAGGTTCGGCGTTCTGGCTTCTGATAGGATAACCTATCAGTCACAGCAGGCGGGACTGCATCGGATTCTCACCGACTTGCTCTCCGCTATACCTGAATCGGTTCAGGCACCTCCAGGCTGCCTATTTAATTCTTATACAGAATAAAGGAATTTAGCGAAAAATGCAAGGTCTCTTAATTTCTACGCCAAAAGATGCGACTAATTTCTTAGATTCCTAACCATCGCCTAACCTAATTCGCTGCTTCCCCCGGTTATCAGGTTCATCCTGCGGGCTGCTTCCTCCAGCTCATCGCGGAAATCAGGGTGGGCAATGGAAGTCAAGAGCTTTGCCCGTTGCCAGGTGCTCTTCCCTTTAAGGTTCACCACCCCATACTCGGTTACGATATAAGAGACATCAGTCGCCGGCACGGTAACAGTATCACCAAGCTCAAGGGTAGGCACTATATTTGACACTAATTTGCCATCCTTATCCCTGTAAGTAGAGTGGAGGCAGATAAATGCCTTCCCTCCAGGTGACATATAAGCCCCTCGGGTAAACTCAAGTTGCCCACCAGTGCCGCTAATATGACGGAATCCAGTCGATTCCGAGCATACCTGCCCCTTCAGGTCTACCCTGAGCGCACTATTTATGGCTACCCGCTTGTAATTCTGGGCAATAACATACGGGTTATTAGTGTAATCAACCGGGAAACCGGCAAGCACCGGGTTACGATTCATAAACTGGTATAGCTTTCTTGTCCCAGCAGCAAAGCAGTGAGCGACTTTACCGGGATTAAGGCTTTTCTTCCTACCGGTTACCACTCCGGCTTCAATAAGTTCCACCATGCTCTCAGTAAACATCTCGGTGTGTATGCCCAAGTCTTTCAAACCATGTTTTATCAGCAGCTTACCGACTACATTGGGTATAGCGCCAATACCCAACTGGATAGTGGCTCCATCTTCTATTAGCTCCGCCAGGTGTTGAGCTATCTCTTCATCTTCCTTTACTATCGGTCCCACTGGGTATTCAAATATTGTATATTCTTCGTTTTCAACAATATAATCGACCTGCGAAATATGAACCACCTCATCATAGCCACCATAGACCCACGGCTGGGATTCATTAACCTCCACTACCAGAGTCCGAGCAACATCACATGTCGCCTTGTGTCGCATGATAGTTGCCCCAAAATTAAAGTAGCCATGCTCACCCATCGGTGTTACCTCGATAAAGGCTATATCCACCTTATCTTTTAGCCATTCTCTATACATTCTAGGACCTTCACCCAGGTTATATGGTATGTGTGAACAGCATCCTATATCGTGATACTCCCTCTCTAACTTTGAAAAGAACCACGAGTTATAGATAAAGTGCTCCTGCTCAGGGTCTACCTTAGGAAGCTGAGTCATTGTATTCTCAGCCCGGATTTTCACCCTTTCTAATTCACGAGCTCGTTTGGCTAGTTTTTCATCTACCAACGAGGCAAATCCGGTAACAGCACCCAGGTCAATCCACATCCCGGACTTCACCAGTCCGGCTGCCTCCTCAGCCGAAATCAGCTTTCTACGATATTCATTCTGGTAGCTTACCCCCATTACTTTCTAACCTCCATAAAATCACTAAGTATAATCACTCCCCTTCAATAAGCCTTTTGGCCCATAATTGGGGATAGGAAGAAATAACCTGTCTTAAGGCTTCCAGCTTATCTCTAATATCTCTAGCGATATCCTCATCAGTAATAAGCTGCCTGAGCTTGGGCTGGTCAAAGCTAAGCACCCGGCCCCACAGTCCCTCAGGCTCAAGCAGACTCCTGACCTCATCCTCACTAAAGCCCGTTCTCTCCACCAGCTTATAGGTGATAGCATGCTCCTTACCATAAACCCGATTTAATCCATTAGCCAGGCAGTAATCAATAATCATCTGCTTTATCTCATCGAGCTGCAACTGGAGCTCTTTTATCTGGTTCTGCAGCGAGGTATAGTGCTCTACCACCTCACCTACTGCCATTCCTCGCAGAATATCAGTTTCCTTCGGCTCAGCTACAATTTCTACATACTTCTGCCTGTAATATGGGCAGTGCTCAGCGAAGTCACAAGGGCAATACTGGTTCTCAATAGCCGGGAATCTCTCAGCAGTAATGCCATCAGCCACCTTCAAAACCAGACACTTGGCTTCGTCAAGTCGTGCTTCATCCCTCGGTTGGCAACTAAAAGGCGTATTTGACCTCAAATGATACAGGGTAAGTCTCTCCACGGGAAGCTGCCAGGTCTGCTCAGCCGCCAGTTGATATAAAGTCAACTGAAGGTTTTTCTCTAAATCATCGGTAGTAAAAGGCTCTTTATTTGTCTTGTAGTCAACTATAGATAACCCACCGCTATCTAGCTTATCTATCCTATCGATATAGCCCCTCAGCTTTATCCCATCAATATCAATATAAAACAGCTTTTCCACAGCCACCGGCATTCTGAAATCTGAGCTGTGAATCTCCCAGAACCTGGATAGTATCTCTCGTCCATAAGCCTTATACTTGGCTTCTTCCTCTGCTGAATCATATCCCTCAGAAAGCCAAGTACTTTCATAAAACTGGAGCAGCTCCTCCAGTGATGGTGGCGGAGGCACACTAACCTTAAAGAAATACTCGGCACAGAGGTGCAGTGTTGAGCCAAAACTAAAATACCATTTATCCTTTGGCTTTAAACCGTCAATGTATTGGAGCTTGTAGCATAAGGGACAGGACAGATACTGCGAAACCTGAGTATAGCTTAGTGGTCTCATTTGCTTCCCCCTTTCGGTGGCTTAATCTGAACCAACAGCTAACTTAGCCTCTACTAAAGATAAGATAGCCCTTGCCTTCGCCTCAGATAAGCCAAATTTCCCGGCGACTGTCGATAGCTGAACCTCTTTGCCAGTGGCAAACCCACGGTAAAGTAAATATACATCCTGAGCCAAGCTATCCAACCCCTTGGCATCAAGGTCAAGCAGAGCAGTAACCTCATCGTGCTCTGTAGCCAAGAGGCGTATCATGGCAGCACTATCACGCAACGCCTGCGCATAGTCGGCATCCGCCTTCTCATATTCACCTAAATTTTCATAGGCAATGGCTCTATTATAAAATAACCTGGCATTGCCTGAATAAAGACATATGCCCTCTGAATAGCATTTAATAGCATTATCAAACTCCTGTCTCTCTAAATACCGATTCCCGTAAATATAATGGGTTATGGCATCTATACAGGAATCAGGCAGATAACACTTCTCTCTTTGATTACTCAGCCTCCCCATCTCCACATCTTCAATTCTCCAAGCGCCGCCTTGCTTTACCTGCAACCCAATCCTTTCGTGCCTGATATTCTTCGACCCGTACCATAAATCAATAACCCGTAAGCGGCCGTCTGATAACCTGACCAAAGCAGCAGTGTGGGGCACATACCTTCCGGCATTGTCCACAACTATCTCTATGACACCGACATCGAGACCAAATAACCGACCCAGCAGTGTAAACAGCTTGGCATAGCCCAGGCAATCGGCACTACCTTGTAGCAAAACCTCACCCAAATTAAACACCCGGCCTCTCTTCACATTTGCCCTAATAAAATCATAGAGCCAGCTAATGAGTTTAACCTCAAGCTGAGCCTTGTGACGAACGCTCTGAATATCTGCTAAGCTTCTTCTGACCAGATGGGCTAACTCTGTCGTGCTACCCTCACCAACATTCAGAGCCAGGTGCTCCAGTCTGTCTGGCAATACGGGTCTCCGCCAACCATTGATGATTGCCTCTACCTGCTCCATCCCAGGGGCATCAGCAAAAAGCACAGCTACGTCTTCGGCACGCATTTCTCACACCAGAATATTATAGACAGTTCCAGCCCCATGGTAAATAGGGGCATTATTTATAGTACGAGGTATAGGTAACTACAGGTTAACTTGATATTTCAGGTCAATTCAGTTAGCATTGAAACTAATTATAACGTAGACAATGGAATATACATCATTTTTAATTGCCTTCGCTGCCGGAGTAGCCTCCTTCGTATCGCCCTGCGTGCTGCCTCTGGTACCAATATACTTAGCTAGCCTAGCTGGCCCTGAAATCTTTGAGACCAAGGCAGCTAGAAGCCGCGTCACCATATTCCTCCATTCGCTCAGTTTCGTAGTCGGCTTTTCCATAGTTTTTACTACTCTTGGCGCTGTTGTCGGTCTAGCCGGATTCGCTATCAGCGCTCATGTGGCAGCAATCCGTACAATATCCGGTAGCCTGCTGATAGTCTTTGGGCTATTCATGCTGGTTGCCCTGAAGGTACCCTGGCTAAATTATGAAAGGCGTCTAGCCCCATCTAAGGGTATTACTACCGGTTACCTGCGCTCCCTCCTGACCGGAGCCGTATTTTGCCTAGCCTGGACACCCTGTGTTGGTCCCATACTGGGAGGTATCCTGGCTCTTGCCTGGAGTTCGGAGACAGCATGGCACGGAGCTTACCTGCTAGCTACTTATTCCCTGGGACTGGGACTCCCCTTCCTGGCAATAGGTGCCGCCTTTGACTTTATCGCGCCGTTATTAAAGAAAATTACCCGTTATTCCAGTATAATCTATATTGCTAGCAGTGTATTGCTTATTGCCGTGGGTATACTTATCCTGACCAACAGGCTGGTCTGGCTTTAGAGATAATTTTGAGTTAAAATCAAGGAGGCTGAACCATGAATAAAGTACGAAAAGCAATATTGATAGTGATACTGGCCGGGGCGCTATTAATGGCTGGCTGCAGCTCACACTCTACTTCTCAGGTCCCAGAAGTCCCAGAAGTCCCAGAGGGAGGTAATCAGGCACCCGATTTCCAGCTTCAAACACCTGATGGACAAGACACCTCCCTCAGCAATCTTCGAGGCAACCCAGTGCTAATCAACTTCTGGGCAACCCGATGCCCTCCCTGTATCCATGAGATGCCCTTTCTACAAGAGGTATATGAGGAATGGTCAGGTAAAGGACTGGTGTTGCTGGCTATAAACAGTGAGGATAGCGCTTCCAAAATAAGCGAGTTTATGCAAAGCAATAACTTTTCCTTCACAGCGCTACTCGATCCAGGAGGGAGCATAGCCATGAAATATGGCATCCGTTATATTCCAACTACCTTCCTCATTAACAAAGATGGTATAATTCAAGGTATAAAAACTGGTTCCTTCCAGAGCAAAGAGGAGATAGAGGCGGGCATCAGGACAGTCTTTCCTAGTTAGCTCAGGTTGTAATTTTTTAAGTCTAAAAATAGCAAGTCACAAGGAGAATAGATATGGGTGATGTTCTAGATGAAGCTTACGGGGTAGTCCAGTGCAAGGAGTGCCCGTGGTATAAATCCTGTGTAATGCCAATGAGGTTCACTACTGAAGATATCCGCCGACAGCTAGAGTCATCAGCACCTGGGATGAATGTTTCACAGCAGGCCGACCTTGGCATTCAAAACCTCCTATCCAGCATGGCAACTGCCGCCCAGAACTCACTGCTGGAAGGCTGTCCCATCTTTATTAACCGCCTGCGCTCCAATCCCAAGCTTGCCCAACAACTAAAGGAAATAATGCAGACCTGGGGCAAAGCAGAGGAATAGGTTGGAAGTCCTACCAAGGGGACAGGGACACCGGTAGTCATCAGTTACCCTCATAATAAAGGTCATTCCCTCATTTAATTTGGTGCCTACATTTAGATACATTTATCAACCCGAAATAGTTTGTTTCGGGGCAACTTCTCCCCCTTTAAACACCTTAATTAAACGACCTATGTGTAGCCCTATTGACAAACTGTATTAATATCCTTATACTACATAGCGTTTCTAGGTATTATTGGTAAGCGAGGTAATTTGAATGATAAAAAGGCACGAGTTAATGAAAGACAGCATTGCCTCTTTGCTCCTCAGCTTAATAGCTCAGCAACCGATGTATGGTTATCAGATTCTTAAAGAGCTTGGGAGAAGAAGTGAAGGTTACTTTGAATTCAAGGAGGGCACTCTTTATCCTGTTCTTCACCGTTTAGAACAGGCGGGGCTAATCCTGGGTAAGTGGCAAGTGTTGCCTAGTGGTCGGCACAGGAAATATTACACTATTACCGCTAAAGGACACTATGCTCTGGAGGAGAAAAGGAGTCAGTGGCAAGATTTTCTGGCTGCCATGAACCTGATCATTAAGCCAAGAGTGCTTGAGAGGTGGGAAAGGTGACAACTCTACTAAGCCATTACCTGGACAGTGTTAGGGATAATCTGAGACTTGACCACTCGTCTGAGACAGAAATTATTGACGAGCTTGAGACCCATATTCAGGACAGGCTTGAGGAGCTGAAGCAAAGCGGGCTATCTGAAGAGGAAGCAACTAAGAGATGTGTGAAGCTGTTGGGCTCGACTAAATTAGTAGCTCGTCAGATATATGAAGCCCATAGCCAGGGCACCTGGCGACAGACGCTATTAGCTTCAACACCACACCTATTTTTTGCCCTATTATTTGCCTTGAATTGGTGGTACAGTATTGGCTGGCTATCAGTCACGATTGTTTTAATCCTCGGTACGGCTGCCTACGGCTGGTGGCATGGAAAACCAACCTGGCTCTTTCCATGGCTGGGTTACTCTCTGCTCCCGGTAGTAGTCGCTGGTATTCTCTTACTTTACCTACCTAAAGGATGGTCGTGGTTGGCGATACTTCTCTACATCCCGTTGGCTTTCTGGTTGTTATACTCTATTACCGTTCAAACCATAAAGAGAGATTGGTTATACAGCTCTCTAATGTTGCTTCCGGCGCCAGTCATTATCGGTTGGTTCCTAGCTGTGGCGCTAGAGGGTAAATTCCCTGAGTATAGTCTTGAGCGCCTTCAACATTTTGCCCCCTGGATTGGACTGACCTTTTTAGTTCTAGCAGCAAGTGTGGCTATGTTCATTCGTTTGAGGCATCGTTGGTCAAAAATAGCAGTGTTACTTATATCGGGACTTCTGACTCTGACTCTAGTCGCCTTTTATACCGAGGGCAGTCTGGGTTTGCCTGCCTTTTCGGTTCTAATTTTAGTAATGCTCGGACTCTTCTTAACCCCAGCATTATTGGAGCGTAAGATTAGACGTGGTGGGCAGAAGCCAGTAACCAAGATGTCATCTTATTGAGGCAATCCTGCATCATGGTCAAGCTATAATTTCCATACCTAACAATAAGAGAGTTTCTAATGCAAAAGGTAGCTATTATTACCGATAGCATAGCTTGTTTGACTCCAGAAATGACAAGGCAATACCCACTACGAATTGTGCCCTTTAATATTCTTTTTGAGGACAAGTTATATCTGGAGGGGGTGGACATAACTCCAACCGAGGCTTACAAACTGCTTGAGAAAGCGCCTGACCATTGGAAGGCAGGGCCACCCCGCGTTAGCGATTATCTTGAAGCATTCCGAGAGCTAAGTACTCAGTTCCAAACCATACTTTGCATTACCCTTTCCTCAAAGCTCAGCGGGGCCTACGAGGCGGCCTGTGTAGCTAAGAATGAAGCTAAAGACGAGCTTCCAAGGATAACTATTGAACTATTAGACTCAATGACTGTTACCGGAGGAGAAGGGCTCATTGCCTTGGCCGCAGCTCGAGCTGCCGCCGAGGGGAGGAATTTGGCTGAGGTTATTAAAACTGCCAAGACGGTAAAGGATAAGGTCAGTGTCATTGTTACCATGGAAACCACTCGCCATCTTCATCGGACAGGGCGGATGCCCAAAATTTCCGCGCAGGCGATTTCAATAATCAATATCAAGCCGATACTCGCTATTTCAGGGGGTATAGTTCGTTTCACTGGTGTCGCCAGAACCAAAGAACGCGGAGTAAATCGGCTCCTTACAACCATGAAAGAAAAAATAGGGGCAAGTCCAGCGCATGTGGCTGTAATGCACGCTGATGTGCCTGATGAAGGCGAAAGGCTTAGGCAACGAATCTCATCCGAGTTTAATTGTGTTGACCTCTGGCTTAGCGAGTTTTCGCCAGTGATGGGTTATGCTACTGGTAAGGGAACATTGGTAATTGCTTTTTACCCCGAAAATTAATGATATACCACAATTTACCAGCGGTTAACACTTCTGAGACAGACGATAAAAACTAATGGCGCTACCGCTTTTGCCTATATTTATCCACTTTATCTGGAAGGCTAGAGGAGGCTAGATTTCTCATGGCTAACAAGGTAGCTATTATTACTGATAGCATAGCTTGCCTCACTGGAGAGATGGTGGAGCAGTACGGGATTAGGATTGTACCGCTTAACTTTTACTGTGGGGGCAAGCTCTATAGGGATTGGGCAGATATAACACCTTCTCAAGCCTATGAGTTATTTTTAAACGACCCTGAGTCCTTTAAAACCTCTCCTGCTTCTCCCGGAGACTATCTTGAAGCCTACCGCGAAGCCAGCAAACAAACAAGGGATATCCTTTGTGTTACTCTCTCGGCTAAGCTCAGCGCAATCTATGATGTAGCCTGCATAGCCAAGAATCAAGCCAAAACCGAGCTTCCCCAGACCTCCATAGAAGTATTAGATTCCCAAACAGCCACTGCTGCTGAAGGCTTTGTCGTCTTAGCCTCAGCTCGAGCAGCATCGACGGGAAAGAGCCTGGCTGAGGTAGTTAAAGCAACCGAGGCAATAAGAGACAGAGTCAGTCTCATTGCCGTTATGGATACGGTGCGCTATGTTTACCGTTCAGGGCGCATACCTAAGATAGCCGCCAGAGCAGGTTCCATGCTTAATATCAGACCAATATTTACTATTTCCTCGGGGGTAGTACATACTGTTGGCATAGTGAGAAACAAAGAGCATGGTATAACTCGGCTCCTCAAAATAATAAGAGGCAAAGTAGGGCAAAGTCCGATCCACATGGCGGTGATGCATGCCTATGCCCTGGATGAAGCCGAAAAACTAAAGGAGCAGGTGCTGTCTGAGTTTAACTGCCAAGAAATCTGGCTCACCGAGTTTAGCCCAATAATGGGTTATGCGTGTGGCACAGGAACCCTAGGAGTCGCTTTTTACAAGGACGACTAGCTGATGGTTAATGAGACTATAGCCATAGTTCTTGGTTATCTATTGGGCTCTATTCCTTCAGCCTATATCATCACTCGCATAGTCACAGGTAAAGATATCCGTCAGTTGGGTAGTGGTAATATAGGCATTTTGAATACCTATCGAGCGGTCGGGGCTAAAGCTGGCGTAGCCGTGACCATTATTGATATTGGTAAGGGAGCAGCAGTAGTAGCCATAGCTTATTGGCTACTAGGTGTGCCCCAGCTATTTGTTGTGCTTGCTGGACTGGCCGCAGTGATTGGTCATATGTGGATGGTCTTCCTGAAATTTAGCGGGGGCAGAGGTATGGCTACCGCTATTGGCGCTCTAGCTACCACAATGTCCATCTATGGGTATTGGTACGGATTTTTAATCTTCCTGGCTATAGTCGTTATACCCCTAATAATCACCCACAACTTTGCTCTGGCGATGTTTATTGGTCTCATACTTCTACCCCTCATTATCTGGATGATAACACATTCAGGGTGGGCTACTATCCTGTCCGCTATTCTCGTGGTGCTAATTGGCGCAAAATTTTTACCAACAGCTATGGCAAATTGGGCTAAGGCTAAGAATATAAGAGACTTCATCCGCAACTATTAGCAAGGGGACAGGAAAACCACCTAGCAAAAATGGGCGAAACATTCTATAATCAAGAGTGTGGAACATACCCAACTCCTCTCCGATGTGCAGCGACTGAGTGAGAGCCTAGGGCAGCTTCCTGAGTCAGTAGCCAGGCCTGCCTTTATTGTCGTTAGTGGCTTGCCTGGCACAGGAAAGTCTTACTTTTGCAGTAAACTAGCTGAGAGGCTGCCGTTTATTATTCTGGAAAGTGATGCCCTGCGTAAGGTTCTCTTCCCCTCACCAAGTTATAGCTCGCAGGAGAGCTCTCGTCTTTTCCAGACATGTCACCACCTCATTGAAGAACTATTGAAAAGGGGGGTGCCTCTTATTTTAGATGCTACCAATCTATCAGAGCGGTATCGTGAGCATCTTTATCGTATCGCTGACCGCTTGGATGTAAAGCTTATTCTGGTACGAGTTGAGGCACCGCCTCAGGTAGTACATGAAAGACTTAAGACCAGGCAAGAAGGAGTAGATTCGGTGAGCAAATCGGATGCAGACTGGACAGTATACCAGAGAATGAAGCCCTCAATTCAGTACATCCGTCGTAACCATTATGCGATGGATACTTCCAGGGATATTACACCGGTCCTAGACAAAATTATAAGGGAGGCGAAGCGCTAGATTTCAGAAGAGCATTTGTTAACCTCACCCTCTTCAATCTACCCTTCGACAAAGGCTATCTCATTAGCTGGTAAAAGGAGGTTAAGGTGGAAATTAAGGTCATTGTTGGTGATATTGCTAAGGTTGAAGCTGGGGCTATCATCACGAACTTTTTCGAGGGGATGGAGCGCCTTGATGGCGACATAGCTACTATAGATAAGGCTTTGGCTGGGGCTATATCCCAGTTTATTAGCCAGGGAGAGATTAAGGGTAAACTTAACGAGATTACTATTATCCATAGCCTGGGTAAACTTCCAGCAGCCCGGGTGGTAGTTGCTGGCCTGGGTAAAAAGCAGGAACTATCTCAGGATAAGGTTCGGGGGGTAGTGGCTGAGACTTGCCGATTATTACGGCAGAAGAGGGTAGATAGTATTGCTACTATTGTTCAGGGAGCAGGAATAGCCAGCATAAGCCCGGAAGGTGCTGCCCAGGCAATAACTGAGGGTGCCCTGCTTGGTACTTATTCATTTCGGAAGCATATAACCAAGGAGGCTGAGTATGGTGAACTCAAGCAACTTACTATAGTTGACGCTGACGAAACTAAACTCCCCACTTTAGAACAGGGCTGCAATAAAGGCAAGATTCTGGCTGAAGCAACGAACCTAGCTCGAGATATGGTCAATGAGCCGGCTAATTATATGACCCCCAGCCATATGGCTGACATAGCCACCGAACTGGCTAAAAGTCACGGGCTTGAAGTTAGCGTTCTTGAGCGGGAACAGATGCAGGAGTTAGGCATGGGGGCGCTGTTAGGTGTAACTCAGGGGAGCCAGCAACCACCTAAGTTTATTGTCCTCCATTATAAAGGGGGCGATTCTGCTCAAGTTGATGTGGCACTAATTGGCAAGGGGATAACCTTTGATTCCGGAGGCATCTCGATAAAGCCCTCAAAGGGGATGGGTGAGATGAAAGGGGATATGGCTGGGGGAGCCGCAGTCATGGCAGCAATAGGTGCCATTGCCCAACTTAAGCCGAAGATTAATGTTACGGCTATTATTCCGGCTACAGAAAATCTACCCAGCGATAGTGCACTGAAGCCGGGCGATATTCTAACCGCCATGAGCGGCAAGACTATTGAGATTATCTCCACCGATGCTGAAGGACGGCTTATCTTGGCCGATGCTTTAGGCTATGCTAAGAAGCTTGGTGCCAAATCTATGGTTGATGTAGCCACCTTAACCGGAGCCTGCATGGTAGCTCTAGGTGATATATGCAGTGGTGCTTTTGGTAATAATCAGGAGCTAATAGATAAGATAATTGCGGCTGGAGCTGAAGCCGGAGAGCTTATCTGGCAGATGCCGATGTACGACCAGTATAAGGAGCAGAATAAGAGCGATGTAGCCGATATTAAAAATGTGGGTGGCAAATACGCCGGTGCTATTACCGCTGCTCAATTCCTGTCTGAATTTGCTGGTGATACCCCATGGGCTCATCTGGATATTGCTGGCACCAATATGAGCGAGAAGGAACGAAACTACATAGTTAAAGGGGCTACCGGCGTACCAGTGCGCACCCTGGTGAACCTTGTCACTTCCCTAGCTAAACAATCCCAGTAAAGGAGGTCTTAGATTATGAAGATTAAATATCTGGGACATGCTTCTTTTATGATTACATCAGATAGCGGAACGAAAATAATAACCGACCCCTATGATGCTGCCTATGTGGCTGAAGGTGGCCCTAGCTATGGTGAAATAAGAGAGTCAGCTGATATTGTCATCGTGAGCCATGAACATAGTGACCATAATAATGTAGCTACGGTTAGGGGTAATCCTGAGGTAGTTAGAGGGACGACTACAGCAGAGGTTAAGGGTATCAATTTCAAGGGCATGCCTACTTATCATGATGATGCTGGAGGGAAATTGAGAGGCAATAATGCCATAATTTGCTTTGAGGTAGATGGGATAAGGATTTGTCATCTTGGTGACCTGGGTCACCCACTCAGTGATAAACAGACGGCTGAGTTAGGCAGTGTAGGTATACTGCTTATTCCGGTAGGTGGTTATTACACCATTGATGCCAAGACTGCCACTCAGATTTGTGACAGGCTCAAGCCCAAGGTAATTATACCTATGCACTATAAAACTAATAAGTGTGGCTTCCCCATAGCTGGTGTAGACGAATTCGCACGGGGGAAAAAGAATGTAGATAAACTGGATACCAGTGAAGTGGAATTCAAGCAGGGAGAACTCCCAGCCAGCACCAAAATTCTAATCCTGAAACCAGCGCTATAGAAACCAGACCGAGACTTTTTATCACGAATAAAAAGAAGTTAATGCCAGTTGTAGAGTATCACCGAAAGCAACATCAACATCGGCATGCTGCCACTGACAATCCTGAGATGTCTCAATACACTAGATTGTTGCTCTCCCCTATTGACTAATCTTTAAGCTAGATGTATTCTTTAACTATAAAATGTCGGATAGTTAAGAGTTGAAATATCTTCTTGGTTCGTTAGTATTGCTTAATATCGCCGATGGCGTATTGACCCACTACCTTGTTCAAAATGGCATAGCCAGAGAGGGCAATCCTTTTTTGCTGCGGTTAGTTGGTCAGCCTAGCTTTATGATAATCAAGGTGGTGGGTATAATTCTGTGTGCACTGATTCTCTGGGATGTGTATAGGCGGTATCCCAAGCTGGCATTTGTGCTTACATCATGTTTTGTTGCCGTTTATGCAGTGATTGTTTCCTGGAACTCAAGCCTGTTTCTGGTCTAACCAAATTTGATACCATATAGCCACATGCCAAGGTTGTATTTCGTCTTTTTGCTTAATTGGGGATTAAGAGCGAGAATTAGCTAGGAGAAGTCACTTATTAAGCGTAGCATGGAGGAGTGTAGCGCCCTCCCAGGGGTGTTGACTAGTGTGGTAAAATAGTATAGGGCTGAGGCTAGAGAAGGAATTGGGAAATACACTTTGGATATAAGTTGTATTGTTCTTGCTGGTGGCAAGAGCTTACGCTTGGGACGTGATAAGGTTCTAGAAACTGTTGGCAATAGAAATTTACTGCAGCGGGTAGTAAATAATATAAGTTCCTTTGATAGTGACATTATTATAGTTACCGCTATAAAGCAGTCTGTTCCCCAGTTTATCAGCTACCCAAGGTTGAGAATAGTAACTGATATCTATCCCGGTAAAGGACCACTAGGCGGTATCTACACTGGTTTAGCCGCATCGGACTCACTCTATAATCTCGTCGTTGCTTGTGATATGCCCTTTTTGAACCAAGCGTTGTTGCGTTATATGATACAACTTTCGACTAACTTTGACCTGGTAGTTCCCCGATTAGGCAATACGGTTGAACCGCTTCACGCCATTTACTCGAAGGACTGCTTAACTCCAATAGAATATTTACTTAAACAGGGTGAGCTTGAAATTATACAACTTTTGACCTTGGTTAAGGTGAGGTACGTGGAAGCCGATGAGATTAATAGGTTTGACCCCGACCACTTGAGCTTTTTCAATATTAATACCGAAGCCGATTTGGAGATGGCAAGAAAACAAGCCAGAGGAGATATTAGTCAGCGTGCTAGCAACGATGCTAGAACTGAATAATGCCCCTACGTATTTCTAAAGTTTATATTATAGGCGGCTGAGGAGGAAGGCTTGATATTTGACACTTCGGAGTTTATTTTTGAAGCACCACCGGTAATATCTAGGGTGCGGCGCGTCCTAATTAAACCCAGTGCATCTTACCCGGTATCATATCCGGTAACCACCAGCCGGGATATACTATCGATGGTAATAAACGGTATCAGACAGATCAGTGATGCCGATATTCTTCTACTTGACGGCACCCCACGAGGAGACCCCATATACCCCATATATCAAGCGTTAGGTTATAACTTTCCAAGGGTCTTGACACTGGACGTAAAGGATTGTACATTGGTGGAGATTGATAATCCTTTACCCAAGCCCTTTGCCATCCCCACCTTCTGGGTGCCCAATGTTATTCTATCCAGTGATTACTTGATAACTTTGGCTCCATTAAAGGTTTTTAATGATAGAGGCAGCCTTAGTCTCATGAACCTGCTCACACTACTGCCGAGTAGTAAGTATGGTGGTGAAACAGCAAGGGGTTGGGAGGCTCTATATAACCTTGGGATAGATAAGGTAGTGGCTGACCTCTATTTTACCCTACCTTTCGACCTGGGGATTATAGAAGCTCGACAAAAGTTTATTACTCAGGATGACCCCACCCGAGGCGAGATTGAGGAGTGTGGTAAGGTTTTCATTGGCGACCCTTATAAGATAGACATTGAAGCCTCAGAGATACTAGGGATTAAAACAGATTATCTTGACCTCATCAAAGTAGCTAAGGTAGGATTTGAACCCTAAAAAATTTTACGGTAAACAGAGTTATGGCTAAAGAAGATATAAATACAGAGCAACCTAGACCCCAATGGTTTATAGACTTGGACTGGTGCCAGCAGAGTAATCGCTCATTTTCTGCTCTGGCTCAGCATTGCTTATGCGCCAAATGCCGCAAGCGGCTAGAGGCAAAAAAGGAGGGGATTTCAATTGATAACCTCTTAGCTGCTGTTAAAGACTGCTGCTCTAAGAACCCGGGGTTCATTACCGAGAAGTCACCTATTTTAGAGAGTATATTCCGCCTTTTTCTGGCTAATGGTAACCAACCCCTTGACCTGGAGGAAGTGGGGAAGCAACTAAGTGAACAGCGTGGTGGAGACACCTACTGCACCTCGGTCGAAATGCTATCCCGCCTCCTCAGCAATGACCAATACTATGGCCTACGCCAAGCCCCCCAGCCATAAAAGCAAGTCAGCATAAAAAGCTGCCGTCCTTAATTGCTAATAGCGCCTCAATCCAAATCACCAACCACCAAGTCCCCAACTACCAAAAGCTTGACAAACACTACATATTGTGGTATTCTTAGTGCATTACACAATATATTGGAGAATTTCATTATGGACTGCCCCTATTGTGGTTACCATAGTTCTAAGGTTATAGACTCTCGTGAGGTAAACGACGGTATACGTCGTCGGCGTCAGTGCTTAAGCTGTAGCTCCCGTTTCACTACCTATGAGCGACTCCAGCCGGTCAACCTTTTCGTGATTAAGAAAGACAAGCGGCGTGAGGAATTCAGCCGGGATAAGCTGCTAATAGGTATTCGTAAAGCCTGTGAAAAAAGACCACTACCTACCGGTGCTGTTGATAAGCTCGCCGATGATATAGAAGCTGAGCTCTACCACTTAGGTAAGGCAGAGATACCCAGTACCACCATCGGTGAAATGGTAATGGAAAAATTAAAGAGCCTCGACTATATTGCCTATATTCGTTTTGCCAGCGTCTACCGGGAATTTACCGACATCACTGCCCTAAAACTGGAGGTAGATTCCCTGGTTAGTAATGAAACCAAAAAGTCCCGTTCTACAAGCCAACTACCATTACTCCCCGACGAGGAACTACAGGGACTAGCTGGGAATGTGGGAAAAAATAGGAAGATAAAATTGGTGCCCACAAAAACCCGGAGAGGAAGAAGCAGTAACTGAGAGATGAGCACAGATAAGCAGTCACAAAACAAACAACTAATTAACCATACCCAGATTGCTCGGGCTATCTTTGCTGCCGCCGAGTCTATGGGCATGGCTGATAGACATCAAATAGAGCAACTCACCAATCTAGTCATTGAGCGCCTGGAGCCACAACCTCTACCCGGAATGGAATACCTGGTGCCAAAATCCGGCAAAAAAGGGGGGCGCCTGCCATCAGATTCTGAAATTCAGGCTACGGTAAGGGAAATTTTAGCTGAGAAAATTCAGCCTAAGAAGGAGATAGCGATGCCAGTCAAGACGAAAGATAGGATAACTACGGCAACAAATCTTACTGAAAATGCCCTTCGTGTTCTGGAAAGAAGGTACCTGAAAAAAGATAAACAGGGACAGGTTATCGAGACAGCAGAGGAGATGTTCCGTCGCGTAGCTCAGACTATTGCTTCTGCTGAGCTCATCTATGACCCTAAGGCAGATGTCAAGGCAAGAGAAGCGGAATTCTACCGGTTGATGGCTAATCTAGAGTTTCTGCCAAACTCGCCTACTCTGATGAATGCGGGGAGGGAGTTAGGCCAACTGTCAGCCTGTTTTGTCCTTCCCATCGAGGACTCGATGGAGTCCATCTTTGATGCAGTCAAAAATACGGCGCTCATTCACAAAAGCGGCGGTGGAACCGGGTTTTCCTTCTCCAAGCTAAGACCAGAAAAAGATAGGGTCGGCTCTACAGGCGGAGTAGCCAGCGGTCCGGTTTCCTTCATGCGAGCCTTCGATACTGCCACCGATGTCATTAAACAGGGGGGGATGCGCCGCGGAGCAAATATGGCTATCCTCAATGTTGACCATCCCGATATTATGAAGTTCATAGTAGCCAAGGATGACCCAACCGCCTTTACCAACTTTAATCTGTCAGTAGCTGTAACCGCTGAATTCATGGAAGCAGTCAAGGCTGGCAGTGACTACAATCTGGTAAATCCACACACTAACCAGGTAGAGGATAAGCTCAACGCCAAAGAGGTATTCGACAAGATAGTAGATATGGCCTGGAGAACAGGAGACCCGGGCATCGTCTTCATTGACCGGATAAATCAGGATAACCCCACCCCCCAGTTAGGCAAAATTGAATCTACCAACCCCTGTGGAGAGCAGCCCCTACTCCCCTACGAATCCTGCAATCTTGGCTCCATCAATCTAGCCAGAATGCTACGAACCGTAAACGGAACTGTCGAGATTGATTATTCTAAACTGGCTGAGACAGTGAAGGTTGCCGTCAGGTTTTTAGATAATGTTATTGATGTCAATAAGTTCCCCCTGCCCGAGATAGCTGAAATGACCAAGAAATCCAGAAAAATAGGGCTGGGAGTAATGGGCTTTGCCGATATGCTAATCAAATTGGGCATCCCCTACGACTCAGAAGAGGCATTACAAACTGCCTCCAACATTATGCATTTTATAAGTGAAGAGACATGTAAAGCCTCAGCAGAATTAGCTAAGGAACGAGGCGTCTTCCCCACCTTCAACGGCAGCATCTATGACGTGCCTGATAGTCTCAGGGTGAGAAATGCCTCATGCACCACCATTGCTCCCACCGGTACCCTGAGCATAATAGCTGGTTGCTCCAGCGGCATTGAACCCCTTTTTGCCCTGAGTTATGTCAGGAATATTCTGGATGGTGACCAGCTAGTAGAGGTAAACCCCTATTTTGAGGAAGTAGCCAAGGGCGAAGGCTTCTACTCCGAGGAGCTTATGCAACAGCTAGCCACCGGGAGTAAACTCCACGATGTAGACGATGTCCCTGACAACATCAAACGATTGTTTGTCACCGCCCATGAAATAAGCCCCGAATGGCATATCAGAATGCAGGCTGCCTTCCAGAAGTCTACGCATAACGCTGTTTCTAAAACAGTTAACTTCCCCCAAGAGGCTTTCAGAGAAGACATAGCTGAGGTGTATATGCGCGCTTACGAGGCAGGATTAAAGGGGATAACCATTTATCGGGATAGAAGCCGTGATGCACAGGTATTGGTTACAGGTAAGGAGGCGAAGGTTGAGGGGGCACCACTTACCCCAAGGAAGCGGCCGAAGAGAACCTCCGCCTTTGTCGAGAAGGTAACCACCGGTTGCGGTAATATTTATGTAACTGTAGCCTCCGACGAGCAGGGTATATGTGAGGTCTTTCTTACCTTGGGTAAAAGTGGCGGTTGTGCCTCAGCCCAGCTCGAAGCCATCGGCCGTCTTATCTCAGTTGCGTTAAGGTCTGGGGTAGATGTTACCTCAGTGATAAAGCAGCTCCGCGGTATCCGCTGCCCATCCATTGCCTGGGAAGAAGGTAAAGCCGTGCTCTCCTGCGCCGATGCCATTGCCAGCGTACTGGAAAAACACACCGGTGGTGGTGAGAATAAGCCTAAGCTTGAGGACTACGGCTTAGCCAAGAACCTGGCCGGGCAATGCCCCGACTGCGGCAACCTGCTTGTATACCAGGAAGGCTGCTTCATCTGCCCCAGCTGCGGATATACCAAGTGCTAGATGAAAGGAGGTGATATATGGCAGACAGGGTAATGATATTCATTGACGGGAGCAATCTGTACCATTCGCTTAAGCATTTTTTTAGTAGAACTGACATAGACATGGGTAAATTTTGCAACAAGCTCCTGGGCAGGCGGCAATTAATAAGAATCTATTACTATAACGCTAGTGTAGGACGCAAAGAAGAACCGGAGCGGTATAAGGACCAGCAAGCCTTCTTTGATGGTATAACTGACATACCCTACACCGAACTACGTCTGGGGCGTCTGGTTTACAGCAACTGGCCCAATGCTCCGCCTTATGAAAAGGGGGTCGATATACTACTGGCTACTGACATGATAACTCATAGTTTTAGGAACAATTATGATGTGGCTATTCTTGTTGCCGGGGATAATGACTATGTAGGCGCCCTACAGGCAGTAAAGGATAGTGGGAAACACATAGAGGTTGCCTTATTTGGCAAAGAACGGACTTCTAGGCAGTTAAGGATAGTAGCCGATAGAGTGATAACCATAAATGCTCGGCTTCTTAATCAGTGCTGGAAAGAAACGAAGGGTCAAAAAACAACCCATAAGCCGAGATAAAGTCAAAAAAGTTATGGTCATAGACTAAGCAGCATTGCCCAGTCACCGGGGATGTTTTTACTAGTTAACAATACTATTCTTGAAGTTGTGGTAATCCAGAGCATTTTTCAGAGCACGGGCTCCCCGCTCGAGAGTGCTAAATGCAGGGATATCACCGTCTTGGAGCTTCTGTGCTATCTTCATCGCTTGCTGCATACCCTTAGTCGAGGAGGAAGATTCGAAAATAGCCATCACGGGCTTCAATGTTCTCTTTCGAATCTCAACCATTGAACTGATACTTCTCTCAACCTCCTCGGCGGGATTACGCCCACCCCCTTCAGGCAACACTAATAGCACGATGTTATCTATGTTAGCGTCCTCCTCAAGGATTTCCATAATGCGTTTCACGTCTTTCTGACCTGGGTTGTAGATATCTATAGGGTTGCGATAGCTCACTCCCACCAGAGGGAAAAAGGTGGCAAACCTGTCATATGATTTCTGGGTAAGAAGAGGCACCTTCAGCCCAACTTCGGCAAAGGCGTCAGTAATAACTACCGATTGTCCTCCCGACCCTCCAGCTATGGCTACCCTGTTGCCACGAACTGGCGATAAATATAGAAGAGCCTTCAGAGTATCGATAAGCTCCTCCATACTCTTCACCTCTATTGCTCTGCCCTGCCTCATAGCAGCGTTCCAAATAGCCTCGGGCTTAGCTAAGGAGCCAGTGTGCGAGGCTATAGCTCGACCCCCCTCCTCAGTCCGCCCCCCCCTCCATATCACCACTGGCTTCCGGGCCGAAACCTCTCTCAACACGGTGAGGAACCGTCTACCATCCCTCACCCCCTCCAAGTACATACCAATAGCCTTAATATCTGCCTGCTGACCAAAATACTCAAGGTAATCGGGAGAATCAAGCACCACCCCATTACCGAAGCTCACTGATTTGTTAACATCTACCCCCTGAAGGTGTGCCTCATGGCTGAATACAATAGCATTGGTACCGCTTTGTGAGATGAGGCCCACTGGCCCAGCCAAGCCAGTGTATTGCCACCGCGTCTGCCTTACCCCAACCTTGGGATTAAAGATCCCCATGCAGTTTGGGCCAATGAGGTGAAAGTTAGCCCGCTCTGCCTTCTCGGTGAGCAAGCGTTCCAGCCTTCTCCCCTCCTCAGTATCCGTCTCGGAAAAGCCCGAGGTGAAGAAAAAAGCAGCCGCCGCTTCCTTTTGAATACAATCTTCCAAGATCTTGGGAGCCAATGCTCTGGGTACCGATACAATCACCAGGTCTACGGGTTCAGGGATGTCCAGAAGGCTAGTGTAGTTTTTCACACCCAAGGCTTCAATACCCTTGATAGACTTGGGATTGGTTTGGACAGAATAGAGCTTTCCCCTGAAGGTGCTTTCAGCCTTCAGCCACAAAAAATCTAGCTTCTTGCTATCTCCCACCACAGCAATGCACCGGGGGTTAAAAGCCCTATCTAATTTAGTAAAATCTACTTTCACTTTCTTGCCCCATATTTTATGTTGCTCATATTCTATTAAGGAATAGCGGGTAACCTGCACCCCCACCTATAAGGTCAACAATATTAACCTTAAAACAACCCTTTGCCTTTCAGGCTCAGATATTTTTTATCGCAGAGGATTATGTGGTCTAAGACATCTATGTTTGCAATTTCCCCTGCTTGAGCTAATCTTTTGGTTAACTTTACATCGTCTTCTGATGCTTCGGGGTCACCTGAGGGGTGATTATGAACAAGAATAACCATAATACCCAATTGGCAAAACTGCTATCCGTTCATAATTCCAGCTAACAATATAGCATAAATAGCCTAGCACAGGCAAACTAAACCGCAAATCATACCATGCTCAGTGATAGCAAAGGGGAAACCTCAGAGGCTTTGAGGCAGCAGATAGAACAAGCCAAAAGAATGTAAGTATTTTCCAAACCAAAAGAGATTTATCAACCAGAGACTGAGGCCATATATACCAGTGTCTAGCCTACAACTACAGTTTGACAAATGCTGAGAAGGGCAATAGACTATTATATTAGCTCTATATAGGAGGTTAGAAATGTACGAGAAAATACTTGTTCCGTTGGATAGCTCGGAATTAGCTGAAGTATCCCTATGCTACGCCGAGGAACTGGCAGGAAGACTAGGCTCTGAAGTCATTCTGATAAATGTCTATGAGCCAGCCCAGGCACCATATCGCCGTATGCACGAGTTCTACATGCAAAAAATGGTTGAAACGACAAAGTGCGGTGCTGAAAAGTGGTGTGCTGCGGAGTTAGACAAGGGAAAAATCAAGATAGGAACAGTGATTCTAGTCGGTCAGCCTGCCGAGCAAATCGTGGACTATGCAGACAAAGAAGATATTGGTCTGATTGTTATGGCAACCCAGGGCCGGTCCGGCATTGGACGCTGGTCTCTAGGCAGTGTGGCTGACAAGGTAGTGAGAGCTACGAACCGACCGGTGGCACTCATTAGAGCCAAGGGTGCTCGTTCCGATGTGCGTGAGAAAGGGATACTAAACAGGGTACTTGTCCCTCTGGATGGTTCAAAGGGAAGTGAAGCGATAATTCCCTATATTGAGGAGCTTGCCTCCAAGCTCAAAACAGAGGTAATCCTACTTCGCATAGTGGCAGCAGATTTCACAATTGTTGGCGATTGGCAAATGAAAGAGCTGGAATCGTTTAGAGCATCTGCCAAAGATTACATTGAGAGTGTAGTCGCTAAATTGAAACAGAAGGGAATAAACGCAAAGGCTGAGTTCATAGGGGGGACGGAGAATACTGCCGAGGTGATTATCAGACGCGCCGATGAACTGAATGTCGATGCGGTAGCTATGTCAACGCATGGGCGGTCTGGCGTCGGTCGTTGGGCCTTTGGGAGCGTCACAGAAAGAGTCCTACAGGCAGGAACCACCCCTCTTCTACTAGTTAGGACACGGTGAGCTACTACTGAGTAGCATAGCGGACATCAAAGAGGTATCTCATTAGAGACAAAGGTGCGCACTATACCCGGCACAACCGCATAGTGGCATGCTTATATAAGCTTTAAGCCCCGCACTAGATGTCAAGAATAATGGAGGAGGAGGGGAAGTATGGAATGGATGAGGTTATTCTTTGAACCCAGCAGTATAGCTTTGATAGGGGCTACAGATAGAGAAGGGGCAGCCGGCACAACAATCCTGAGAAACTTATTACTGGCCAAAGATGAGCGCCGAATATATCCAGTAAATCCGAATAGAGAAAATATACTCGAAACAAAATGCTACCCTAACATCAGCTCTGTACCTGAATCCCCCGACCTTGCTGTCATTGTCACACCAGCCGAAACCGTTCCTGATGCGGTTGAAGAAAGTGGTAAAGCTGGCATTGAGGCTATCATTATCATTTCAGCTGGTTTTAAGGAAACAGGAACCGAGGGGAAAGCACGTGAAGATAGGATAGCAGAGATAGCCAGGAAATATAATACCAGGATAATAGGACCAAATTGCCTAGGTGTAATTAAACCTAGTGCTAATTTAAATGCGACATTTGCTAGCCAGGCGACACAAACCGGACGCGTAGCCTTCTTATCCCAAAGTGGCGCTTTAGGCTCTGCTATCCTCGACTGGGCAGTTAGCAAAGACATCGGTTTCAGCGCCTTTGTCTCATTGGGTTCTATGCTCGATGTGGATTTCGGAGACTTAATAGACTATTTTGGTGAGGACGCTGAGACCAAGAGCATAATCATCTACCTAGAATCCCTGGGTAACTCCCTAAGAAATACCAGGAAATTTATGAGCGCAACTAAAGGGTTCACCAGAACAAAGCCTGTAATCGTAATAAAGCCTGGAAAATTCCAAGAAAGCATTAAGGCAGCTGGCTCCCATACAGGAGCTATGATAGGAGAGGATTTATTTTATGATGCTACTTTTGATAGAGCTGGTGCTGTGAGGGTAGAAGAAATTGAAGACCTCTTTAACTGTGCTGCGATATTAGATACTGCTCGACTGCCTAAAGAGCCAAATTTAGCCATAATAACCAATGCTGGTGGCCCAGCAGTGTTAGCCACGGATGTTCTGATAAACAGAGGGGGCAAGCTAGCTCAACTCAGCAAGGAGACCATTTCCGCTCTAAATGAATTCCTGCCTCCCTTCTGGAGCAAATCTAACCCGATTGATATCCTCGGAGATGCAGATGCACAGAGGTATATGAAAACTATCGAGGTGACCTTCAAAGACCCCGGAGTTAATGGTGTCTTAATTATATCCACACCTCAGGGTGTAGCCAGTCCCGTTGAGATAGCAAAGGCTAGCATCAAATATGCTAAAAAAGCGGATAAGCCTATTTTAACGGCTATGATGGGTAATGAAGAAGTAGCTAAGGCAAGGCAGCTACTCTATGAGAACAAGATTCCTACTTATGAGTTTCCTGAAGAGGCGATCAAAACATATCTATATATGTATCAATACGCTCGTAATCTGGAAACGCTATATGAAACCCCGGAAGATTTGCCACTAGACGTGGGAGCCCCCAAAAACTACCTTAAAATACTCACCCGTAATACATTGAGAGAAGGCAGAACACTATTAAGTGAAGAGGATTCAAAAAAGTTCCTGACGACATATGGAATCCAGTCTACAACTCCACACTCTGCCAAAAATCCCGAAGATGCCGCTATGATAGCATCAGATATTGGATATCCGGTGGCAATGAAGATATCCTCTCCTGATATATCTCACAAATCGGACGTTGAGGGGGTTACATTAAATATTTCCTCAGCCGATAAGGTGAAACGGGCATTTAGTAAAATGATGAAAAATGTAAAGCAGCATAAACCTGATGCCGAAGTCAAAGGTGCTACTATACAGAAGATGATTACAAATTATGATTACGAACTTATAGCTGGCAGTAAAAAGGACCCGATTTTGGGCCCGGTGATAATGTTTGGTCTAGGAGGAACAGAGGCAGAATTCTTCGAAGATGTTGCGGTAGGATTACCCCCGCTAAATCAGGTCTTAGCCAGAAGAGTGCTAGAACGAACCAAGACTTATAAATTGCTATCTCAAGGATTCAGGACCAAACCGCCGGTTAATTTACGGCTGTTGGAGGAAACCTTAGTAAGAGTCTCAAACTTAATCATTGATTTCCCAGAGATAAAAGAACTAGATATCAATCCATTAATTATAAGTGGTGATACCGCTATTGCTCTAGATGCAAGGATAATTCTTGATAAAGAGGCAATACAAAAGGAAACGGAGGAATATGCCCATTTAATAATACCCCCCTACCCAACCAAGTACATCCAGCCCTGGAGATGCAGGGATGGAAGATCTGTGTTATTAAGACCTATCAGACCTGAGGACGAATTACTTGAAAGAGAGCTTATAGCAAATCTATCAGTAGAATCCTCCAGATTTAGATTTTTCCAGATACTTAAGAATATAACACACGATAGGCTCACCAGATTTTGCAACATTGACTATGACCGGGAGATGGCTATTATAGCTGAATATACTTCGAGTGGTAAGCGGAGGAACGTTGGAGTCGGAAGACTAGTAATTGAGTCGGATAAGGAAACTGGAGAATTCGCTGTTTTAGTTGCTGATGATTTCCAGGGTAACGACTTGGGTCTAAAACTCACCGATATTTTGATAGGTGTAGCCCAAGAGAAAGGTCTAAAAAGTATGTACGGGATTGTGCTAAATGACAATAGTAAGATGCTAAGTCTGGCTAAAAAACTTGGCTTCGATATGAATAGGCTTTCAGATGAGGAAAGCAGAATAACCTTGGAACTCTAGTAAAAGCCATAAGAAAACTGCATAATTATGTTAGTTTATGTCCATTGTATTCCCCATTGAAAGGAGGAACACGTAACATGGCGAAGTGGCTTTTGATAGCGAAGACCAATTGCGCTGATGCCGCACGCGAGACGGAGTTCAATGAGTGGTATGACAAGATTCATCTTCCCGATGTGCTGGAGACCCCTGGCTTTATTAAGGCAACCCGATACGAGGATACCAAGCCCTTAGAGGGGGAGGCCAAGTTCATCGCCACATATGAGATAGAAGCCGACAACATTGACGAGGCAATGGAGACACTGGAGAACAATATAGACAAGAAGAGGGCCAAGGGGCGGATGAGTGAGCTTCTCGAGCTGGTGTCACTGTGTACTTATAGGCAGGTTAGCTCCCTGTCCAAGTGAGGCATCAATTCGCAGTGGAGGTCAGATGACATCCTTCCCCTACCGCCTGTGCCAGGAATCAGAAAAGTAAGTGTGTCAAAACAAGCCTTCTCTTTTCAGGCTAACATACTTTTTATCGCAGACGATAATATGGTCCAAGACATCTATGCCCACAATCTCTCCTGCCTGAGCTAATTGCTTGGTTAACTTTATGTCATCTTCTGAGGCTTCAGGGTCACCCGAAGGGTGATTATGAGTAAAAATAACCGAGGCAGCGCTAGCCGATATTGCCTCTTTGAATACCTCCCGGGGATGAACAATGCTGGCATCCAGACTACCAACCGAGATTTCCGATACTTTTATTAGTCGATTTCTAGTATCCAGTAAAAGCGCCAGGAAATACTCCTTCTTTTTACCACTTAGCCTGCCCTTCACCAAGCCCACCACATCTTCCGGGGCCTTCACTATTGGCTTCTCACCAGCCTCTGAATAACCCTCCAGTCGGTTAGCCAGCTCAAAAGCTGCCTTAATTTGAGACGCTTTGGCCAAGCCAATCCCCTTTGTCTGGGATAATTCCTCTACTGAGGCATTAGCAATTCCTTTAAGATTACCAAACTGAGATAGCAGCCTCTGGGCAGTCACCATTACCGACTCACCGGAAATACCACGACCTAGAATCAAAGCCAAAATTTCCTGAGCCGACAGGGTTTCCACGCCAAATTTTTGCAACCTCTCCCTGGGTCGCTCAGAAACGGGTAAATCATGAATGGTAAAGGACTTCTTCACTAGCCTTGCCTCTGCTTCCGACGTTTAATAGTTAGGCCTAACCATATAAGAAGTACCACAACCAGTGCTGATAATACCCCGATTAGCGCCGGGTGTGTCCACACTACTGCCGCTGCTGTTGGATGATTCTGCTTAGTAACATACTCTTGCCACAAAGTATCCAGCCCATCCATATCAAAACCATAAACCTTTTCCAGGGCTTCATCATAGCTACTACCCTGCTTAAAGGTATTCAATAGCTCAAGCATTTTCCCCTGTCCATAATTACTAATAAGAAATTCAACCAGGCTATAACTCTGAGCGTAGGAAAGGCGTGCCTTCTTGGCATCAGTTGAAAAGGGGCTGGATAGACTACGTACTGATATAAGAGAGTTTTCATCTATCGCTTGATTAAGATAGGTGGCAAACCCTGGTTCCAGTGTTCCTTCAGCATTCATGGCTAAACCCTCATCCAGCCAGACAGGCAGACCACTGTAGGGATTAAGGGTCAGTTGATGTATGACCAAGTGAGCTAGCTCATGGGCAATTGCCCTCTTCCCCCAGTAGAGGTTGTCCGGTGCTATACCAATAGCTATAGTGCCATATCTACTAAAGGCTACCCCCCCTGTCCACTCCTGAGGATAAATCATAGCCCCGATTAAATCCTGGGCACTAGCGTAGATATATATCCTAGCCGGCTTCTCCAGCTGGGCACCGGTATTCTCAGCCAGCCGAGCCAATGCTTGCTGGGCAGCCGACATTAGTTCCTGGGCAAAGGACTCATCCTCCTCATACCAGTATATAGTTATATTACCCTCGATTAAACTGCCCCAAGGGTAACGGGTGTCATCAAACTGGACTCGAACCGGGGTAGTTTCAACCCTATTACCCTCCGCATCTTCTACCGTCCACCAATACTCAACATTAGCCCCAGGAGGTAACCCACCAGTTTTTCTCATATCCCAAGTCCAACCAGTCTCAACAATAGTGCTGGGCAGAAATTCAATATAGGCTTCGCTGGTTACCTGGGTATAGCTTACCTGGTCAACAGCATAGTGGAGACGAATATCAGTAATATTGACATCACTCTCGGCTGACAAATTGAAGCTGAGATTAAAAGGAAACTCTGCCTCTACTGAGCTATCTAATATAGTTAGCCCACTCCGGGCTTGAACCAAACTAGGGCTCAATAAAACCAGGGATAGACAGATGACCAAAGCTAATAGGCTAACCCTTTTAATCATTCTTCCTTACCCATACTAAACCGGAGATAGGCTATTATCAGCTCATCTAATTCACCATCTAATACAGCATCAGGGTCACTTGTTTGATAGTTAGTCCTGTGGTCTTTTACCATCTTATACGGATGAAGGACATAACTTCTAATCTGATTACCCCAGCCAGCAGTTATCCGCTTCCCCTTAATCCTGTCTCGCTCCTCAGCCCGCTTAGCCAACTCCAGTTCCAACAGACGAGCCTCAAGTATCTTTAAGGCGGTTTCCTTATTCTGATACTGCGAACGCTCACTCTGACAGGTAACCACTAGCCCTGTGGGAAGATGAGTCAGCCTGACAGCACTGCTCGTCTTTTGCATATGCTGTCCGCCTGGCCCACTAGACCGGAACACATCAACCCTCAAATCATCAGGGTCTATTTTCACATCAACACCGGTCTCGGCTTCAGGCATAACCTCCACCAAGGCAAAGGAGGTATGCCGAGCATGGTCAGCATCAAAGGGAGAAAGGCGAACCAGGCGGTGGACACCATGCTCTGATTTTAAGTAGCCACAGGCATACTTACCATTAACCTCAATGATAGCGCTCTTTATCCCTGCCTCTTCGCCCTGGGAAGTATCCAATATTCTAGCCTCATAGCCGCGGCGCTCAGCCCAACGAAGATACATCCTCAGCAACATCTCAGCCCAGTCTTGAGATTCTGTGCCTCCGGCTCCAGCATGAATACCCAAGATAGCATTTCTGGCATCATACTTGCCACTAAAAGCCATCTGGAGTTCCATCTCATCTAGGTAAGACGCCAGCTTCTCTATCTCAGACTGAATCTCGGCTTTAAGTGAGGCATCCCCCTCTGCTGTCAGGGAGATTAACTCAACGATGTCAGCAACCCTCCTCTCTACTCCCCGCCACCTGTCTACCACCTCTTTCTCCTCAGTCAACTGACGCATAATATTCTGCGCTTTAACCTGATCCAGCCAGAAGTCAGGCTGGGCTGACTCTTTTTCCAGGCTGGCAATCTCCTTTTCCCTGCCGGCAATGTCAAAGATGCACCAGCGCCATAGAGATTCTAGACTGTAAATCCTTTAATTTGTCCCTTAACTCCTGCATCTGTCCACCAATGATTCCTTTACTCAAAAAAGCTTTTTTGATAGCCTGCCTCAGTGCCCATCATATCCCGTTCAAGTTTCAGATTTCCTCCGGCTGCTAGATGGGCAAGCCGGGTAGGCTCAGGTAAGCGATAACCATGGCAGCATTTCATGACCCAGTAAACAGCCGCTTGAAGGTCAACCTTATGACCTATGGAAACATAAATAGGCTTCACTCCGAGCTTGGTTCTCAGAACTACTCCTATAGTCTCGCCTCTATCTACTACTTCAGCATAGCTACCTGGCTCAACACCCAGTCCTCCGTGGCTGCCACATAGCCGGGATTTAGCACAACCAATCGTTGGTGTATTCAAAAAGAGCCCCAGATGAGAGGCAAGACCAAACCGTCGGGGATGGGCAACCCCCTGACCATCAACCAAGATAAGGTCGGGAGTAACCGTAAGTTTTTCACAGGCAGCCAGTGTTAAAGGTGCTTCCCTAAACGATAAAAGACCCGGAATATAAGGAAAATCAAGCCTCCCTTGAACCACCTTTGTTTCCACTACTCTAAGTCCGGGATAGTTCAAGACAACCACCGCCGCTTTAGCCATCCCCTGCCCTTTCCCCACTGCTATATCAACACCAGCTATAAGGTGGGGAGTGATAACCTCACTATTTTTAGACACCTGTGCTGCCAGCCTCTGCTGTATACCTAGAGCCTCAGCCGGGCTAACCTGCCAACTGTGTAATCTCTCAAGCTTCACACTCCAAATTATAACCTGTGCTTAATCTTCTGACAACTATTGCTTAATAACCATTGACAGCCCCCATAGTTATAGCCCATAATAGTATATTATGGTAAAGATTAGATTGCGTCGAGTAGGAGCCAAGAAAAAGCCAAGTTATCGACTTGTGGTCGCCGACTCCCGGTCGCCTCGTGATGGAGCCTTCATCAGTATCATTGGGCACTACAATCCCCTAACTGACCCAGAAACAATAGTTATAGATGAAGAAAAAGCACTAAACTGGCTCAGGCAAGGGGCTCAGCCAAC
>CAZFRL010000012.1:0-33707 GCA_964521325.1 uncultured Dehalococcoidales bacterium
ACCATTTCGTGCCTAATAAGGACATTGCTTCTGCCGAGCAGGCAAAGCTGATGCGGGAGTTTTGTTATGAGCAAGGAGCACTGTACTTTGAAGCAGGGCGGATGGGTATTGAGCACGTTCTTTTACCAGAGCAAGGCTTGGTGCTGCCTGGAGACGTTGTTATTGGAGCAGATTCTCACACCTGCACCTACGGTGCTTTAGGTGCTTTTGCTACCGGTATGGGGTCAACTGATGTTGCCGCAGCCATGGCAACTGGTGATATCTGGATGAAGGTGCCGTCTACAATCAAGGTGGTCTATCATGGTAGCTTGGGGGAGTGGGTAGGGGGTAAAGACCTAATCTTGTTTACTATCGGCAAAATTGGTGTTGATGGTGCTTTATATTCAGCGATGGAGTTTACTGGTGAGGCGATAGCTAACCTGTGCATGGATGGGCGGTTTACCATGGCTAACATGGCTGTTGAAGCCGGAGCTAAAGCCGGTCTTTTCAGAGTGGATAATAAGACACAACTATATATAAAGTCACGAGCCAAACGCCCGTACATGGTCTACGAACCCGATAATGACGCCGAATACTCAGATGTTATTGAGTATGATGCTTCGACCCTCGAGCCTCAGGTCGCCCTGCCTCATTCTCCAGCTAATGTTAGGCCAGTGAGCGAGGTGGGTAACATAAAAATTGATCAATCGGTAATTGGTAGCTGCACCAACGGTCGTCTTGACGATTTACGACTGGCTGCCCGGATATTAAAAAGGAGAAAGGTACACCCGAGAGTGCGCTGCATTATTATCCCTGGTTCACAGCAGGTATACCTTGATGCCCTAACCGAGGGATTAGTTGGGACATTTATTAAGGCCGGGGCTGTGTTCAGCACCCCGACCTGTGGGCCCTGTCTTGGTGGTCATATGGGGGTGCTGGCTGAAGGCGAGAGATGTATCTCAACCACCAATCGCAACTTTGTCGGCAGGATGGGTAGCCCCAAATCGGAGGTTTATCTGGCTAACCCGGCTGTTGCCGCCGCCAGCGCTGTAACCGGCAGGATTACCAGTCCGGAGGAGATAGGATAATGAAGATGGTCAAAATTGAAAAGTGGTTTATAAATAGTCCACCACATGCTGAGCAAGTTATTAATCGCGCTGAAAAATTATTGCATTTTACAAATGTGAATGAGAAGCAAAATTTCTTGGAGGTGGGATGCGGAACCGGAGCAGTGTCCAGGCATATGGCAAAGAAGTATTCCTTAAACGTTACGGGAGTTGATATAGACCCAGAACAAATTAAGCTTGCCCAAGAGAGTATTGATGATATACCAAATATTCATTTTCTGGAAGTCGATGCGACAGTTTTACCTTTTCAAGATGATAATTTTGATATTGTCTTATCATTTGGAGTCACACATCACATATCCAACTGGTTAGATGCTTTAGGTGAAATAAGAAGGGTTTTAAAACCCGAGGGTTATTTCATTTATGGTGACCTTATATTTGCAAAATTGATAGCCAAATTTGGTAGGTCATTTAAGCATAGTTATGGCATAACAACAATGCATGACTTAAGTTCATTTATCCAGAAGAATGGTTTTTCTACGGTTCATGCTTCATTGGCAAAGTCATTAGCATGGCATTATTACGAAGCGGTGTATCGGAGGAATTGATATGAAAACACGCAAAAGCTGGCAGGAAAAACTGGCTGATAATAAAGGCCTACCAAAGGTTCAAGAAATCACTGGTAAAATGAGCAAGAGATGGGGAACAGGCACGGTTGTCATTCCAGCGCCAAAAGAAGTGGACGAAATTATGAATCAAGTTCCTAGAGGTAAGATTATTACCATAAATCAAATTCGTGCCATGCTGGCTCAAAAACATGGCGCTTCAATCGGTTGTCCGATAACTACCGGGATTTTTGCCTGGGTGGCAGCTCATGCCGCCGAGGAAGCGGCGGCAGAAGGAAAAGGAAACACCACTCCATACTGGCGGACATTAAAATCCACTGGGGAACTCAACCCCAAATACCCCGGTGGTGTAGATGCCCAGGCTGCCTGTTTGAAAGAAGAAGGGCATATTGTAGAGCCAGGCAAAGGCAAAAAGCCACCAAAGGTAAAAGATTTTGAGAAGGTTTTGGTTTAGGGGTGACCTTAGATAAGGAGATTTTCACTTAATGCTAAAAGGCAAGGTTCATAAATATGGGGCTAATGTTGATACCGATGGGATTATTCCGGCTCGGTATCTGAATGTGTCTGACCCAGAGACGTTAGCAAGACAGTGCATGGAGGATATAGACCCGGAGTTTGTGGCTAGGGTGCAGCCCGGAGATATGGTTATGGCGACCACAAACTTCGGCTGCGGCTCTTCCCGGGAGCATGCTCCTCTAGCCATTAAGGCAGCCGGAATTTCCTGCATAATAGCCAAAAGCTTTGCCCGCATCTTCTTCCGCAACGCCATAAATATTGGCTTACCCCTGCTTGAGTGTGAGGAGGCGGTAGATAAAACAGAAGCCGGTGACGAACTGGAAGTTGACCTGTCCAGCGGTAAGATAAAAAACCTGACCAATGGTATGGAGTTCACGGCGGGAGCCTATCCTGAGTTTATGGCTGAGCTTATTTCAGCCGGTGGGCTTATTGAATATACTAAGGAGAGACTAGCCAGAAGGGGAATTTAGATGCAGTTTGACCTGGCGGTTCTACCCGGCGACGGTGTTGGCCCTGAGGTTGTCACCGAGGCAATTAAGGCCTTGCTGACAATAGGCAGAAAGTCCGGGCACAATTTTAATTTGCATCACGGACTGATTGGTGGGGTTGCCATTGATGAAACAGGGACAGCATTGCCTGATGATACCTTGAAAATGTGTCGAGGCTGTGATGCGGTATTGCTTGGTGCAGTGGGTGGTCCCAAGTGGGACGACCCCAAGGCTAAGGTTCGTCCTGAAGATGGTCTGCTGGCACTAAGAAAGGGGCTGGGGCTGTTTGCCAATCTGCGCCCGGTGAAAGTCCTTCCTAGTCTTGTTGATTCGACTAACCTAAAACCCAAGGTTATTGATGGAGTGGATTTAATATTTGTTCGTGAGCTTACCGGCGGTCTCTACTTTGCCCGACCCAAAAGGCAGTGGCAGACATCCCGGGGCAGGCGAGCCACTGATACACTAACCTATTCAGAACAGGAAATAGAGCGTATTGTCAGGGTTGGCTTTGAGCTGGCACGAACCCGGCGTAAAAAATTGGTGTCAGTGGATAAGGCAAATGTGCTGCAGTCATCCCGATTATGGCGGCAGGTAGCTATAGAAGTGGCGGCAAAATATCCCGATGTGGAACTGGAGCATATGCTGGTGGATGCCTGTGCCATGAGACTAATCCAAAACCCGGCTTACTTTGATGTCCTCGTTACTGAGAATATGTTTGGTGATATTCTTACCGACGAAGCATCAATGCTGGCTGGGTCGATGGGGATGCTGGCCTCAGCCAGCCTGGCTGGGGTGCCACGGGAAGGGGCCAATACCTTCGGTATGTATGAACCCATTCATGGCAGTGCTCCCCGCCGTGCTGGCTTAAATATGGCTAATCCCATTGCTACCATCCTCAGCGTAGCTATGATGCTGCGCTATTCTCTTGGCTTGATAAAAGAGGCACAGTCGATTGAGACAGCAATTAACGAAGTCTTAAATGAGGGTTATCGCACCTATGACATAATGGATGAGGGTAAAACAAGGGTGGGGACAAGGGAGATGGGTGATTTAATTGTGGGGGGGATGAGAGGCTGAGAATTGTCAGTAGTTCAGTTTTATGATACCACGCTTCGGGATGGGGCACAGAGAGAAGGCATTTCCTTCTCGGTAGTTGATAAGCTGCATATTGCCCAGAAACTTGATGAGCTGGGTATCCACTTTATAGAGGCTAGCTGGCTGGCCCTGGTCGACAGTCTAGAATACTGGCTGTTGAAACAAAAAGGAGGAAAATAAGAAATGGATAAAGTGCTTACTAAACCGACTTGGGCATTGGCTTGGGGATTGTGGTGGAGATATTTCTTTATCACCTTGGGAATATATGTGATAATTTTGGGTATTTTATTCGCTGTGCTTGGCCCTGTCATTCTTGGCTTACTAGAAGGTATACCTGATGGTATGCTTGTGCCTTAGTAAGAGCATCATAGATGGGGGGAATGCTCTCGGTAGCTCAACCAATATTATAGAGGCTAGCTGGCTGGCCCTGGCTGATAGCCTGGAATACTGGCTGCAGAAACAAAAAGCTAAGATTCCTGCTGAAAAACCGAATTAGGTCTTGACATTCCCAGGTTTAATGTGCAAAATTGTCACCTACTAATAAGAATCGGAGGTGACAGAAGATGGACTATCCGGTAACTCTGGCAGTGGAATACCCAGAAAGACTTTCCCGTCTGACCACTTTTTTCCGGCTCATTATGCTCATACCCCAGGCTATCGTTTTCATATTCGTTAGCATAGCTGCCCAGGTTATCTTGTTTCTTTCCTGGTGGGCAATTTGGATTACCGCCAGATATCCTGAGGTATTCCTCAACTTTATCACCTGGTGGTTGCGCTGGTATGCTAGACTTAGCGGCTATGCCTGCCTCTTGACTGATAAATATCCACCCTTCAGTGGGAGAGAGGAGGTGGACTATCCTGTCATTCTTGGGGTTGAGCATCCTGAAAAGCTTTCCCGGCTGACCACGTTCTTCCGGTTCCCAATCGCTCCCACGTTTTTAATACCGATGGAGAGTGGGTGGAGATTTCTAAACCAATCCTGGGTTGGAATGCCAATGACTATACCCCATTACATAGTACTGGTTTTTATAGATATAGCCGGTGTTGTTATCCTTTTTCTTTCCTGGTGGGCTATTCTATTTACTGCCAGGTATCCCAGGGTATTCTTTGACTTTATCACCTGGTGGTTCCGCTGGAGCATAAGGGTAACTGGTTATGCTTATCTGGTAACTGACAAGTATCCACCCTTCAATGGCCGTGAATAGCCATAGCAGTGCAGTGATAGAAGCAGCTTTAGGCAGGTCTACCTAGTGGCATAATATATAGGGGCTGGTATTGCTTATCCAGCTGTAGAATTTGTCTAACCGGCTCATCGTGAAAGGCACCGGTGGCTACTGTAGCCAGACCGAGAGCGGTTGCCTGAAGATAAATATTTTGCCCGACATGCCCTACTTCCATGTGCACATATCTTTCCGCTCTAGCACCGTATCTCATCGCTGTTCGCTCATACAGGGCGCAAATAACTATATCTACCGGGGCTTCATAAATGTACTCCTGGTCTAAGGCTGCTCTAGCTAGCTCTAATCTTACATCCCCTCTATGGTACAGAGTTAACGAGTGATGAGCTATATCGTAGTGGTATATGCCGTCACCCATTTTTTCAATGCAATTGACGCCGCAAACAACGAAAATTTCCAGAGGGTAGGTAGCTCCAGCGCTGGGGACACTTCTATATTTCCATGAGGCGTCAGTGATGCCCTGGGCAGCCCACAGTATTTGTGATAGCTGTAACTGGGAGAGAGGTTCGGGGGTAAAGTCTCTTACTGACCTTCTTCGGGCAATAGCCTCTTCCAGTGGCATACTGCCCTTTTGGCTTGGTGAAGGTAGATAAATTTGAGTAGGCTGGCTGGTGTCCATATCTACTTAGCTTTATTCCAAAAGTCCAGACTGAGGTATTTCCATCCTCCATCAGCCAGCACCATCACTATGTTGCCTTCATCCATCTCACTGGCAACCTTGATGGCTTGGTGGGCTACTGCTCCTGAGGATAAACCGGCAAAAATTCCTTCCTTATCCAGCAGCTGCTTGGTGGCTATAGCTGCCTGCTGGCTGGTAACAACGGCTCTTTCGGTAATAAGGCTTAAATCCAGGATGGGTGGAACCTGTTTCTCAAGGCACCTGAGCCCTTGAATGCTATCACCACGGGGTGGCTCGACACCAATTACCTTGATGTTAGGATACTTCTCTTTTAGCCTTCGGCTAACTCCAACTATAGTCCCGCCGGTGCCAATGCCAGCAATGAGGATATCAATCCTGTCATAGGGAAAATCGTCTATTATTTCGGCAGCAGTAGTCTCATAGTGAGCCAATGGATTGGCTGGATTGGAGAATTGGTCAGGCATAAAGTATCTGCGGTCTTGAGCAGCTAATTCCCTTACCTTATCAATAGCAGCGTCCACCCCCAAAGCCCCTTTAGTAAGAATAAGCTCGGCATTATGGATTCTGAGCAGTTGTTGTCTCTCTATACTCATACTATCAGGCATAACAATAGTAACTTTGTAGCCTTTCTTATGCCCCAGCCAGGCTAGAGCTATCCCGGTATTGCCACTGGTGGCTTCAATAATTATCTTGTCCTTGGTTAGCTCGCCACTCTGCTCCGCCTTTTCTATCATATATTTTGCCACCCTATCCTTAATACTGGCGCTGCCTCCCAGGTTTTGCCCTTCCAGTTTGGCCAGAATTTTCACCTTATCGTTTGGGCTTATTTGAGCCATTTCTAGTAATGGAGTATGACCTAGAGCATCAATAATATTTTTGAAATACATGGAACCTCCCTCAAAATTGAGCAAGTAAAAACCTGAACCCTACCCTCTTATCGTATCTTTCGTAAAATATTTCGCGGGCTTTTAGGTAACCATGCCGCCTCTTGACGCGTAAAGATTACGGACAACTGCTGCGAGGCGATTATTCTGCTTCGGTTACCGGGAAGCCCTCAGCCCGCCACTCAACGAAGCCTCCCTTCAAGTTCCATACGTGACTGAAACCATTCTCAACCAGGATACGGGGGGCTGCTTCACCACCGCAACCACCAGTACTGCAATATATCAGGATATAGTCAGACCGATTTAGTTCATCCACCCTTGACTCAAGCTCAGATAATGGGATGAGAACGGCGTCGGCAATATGTCCAGAGTTATACTGATTTACTGTACGCACATCCACTATTACGATGTCCTGCTGGCTTATTATGTCGTAGGCTTCCTCCGGGGTTATATTGGTATAACCGGGACTTGGCTCGGTTACTGGGAAGCCATAGGCCTGCCATTCAGTAATGCCCCCCTCCATGTTGTATACGTGGGTGAAACCGTTGTTAATTAAGATGTTAGCTGCTTCTGCGCTGCGAATACCACCGAGGCAATATATCAGGATGTGGTCAGACGGATTTAGTTCGTCCAGCCTGGACTCCAGTTCAGATAATGGGATGAGAATGACGTCGGCAATATGACCAGAGTTATACTCCTCTAATCTGCGCACATCCAGCAGTACGATGTCCTGCTGGGTTATCATCTCGTAGGCTTCCGCTGGGGTTACGTTTGTATAACTTAAGGTTACCGGGAAGCCGTAGGCCTGCCACTCAGTAATGCCTCCCTCCATGTTGAATACGTGGGTGAAACCATTGTCAGTCAAGATGTCGGCTGCTTCTGCGCTGCGAATACCGCCAAGGCAATATATCAGGATGTGGTCAGACGGATTTAGTTCGTCCAGCCTGGACTCCAGTTCAGATAATGGGATGAGAATGGCGTCGGCAATATGACCAGAGTTATACTCTTCTACCGTGCGCACATCCAGTACAACTTCTTTCTGGTTTATCATTTCATAGAACTCTTGCGGGGTTATATTGGCATAACTGGGACGTGGCTCGGTTACTGGAAAGCCATCAGCCTGCCACTCAACAAAGCCTCCCTTCAAGTTCCATACGTGACTAAAACCATTCTCGGCCAGGATACGGGGGGCGGCTTCGCCCTGGCAACCACCAGTACTACAATATATCAGGATATAGTCAGACGGATTTAGTTCGTCCAGTCTTGACTCCAGTTCAGATAATGGGATGAGAATAGCGCCAAGAATATGACCAGAGTTATACTCTGCTACCGTGCGCACATCCAGTATGACTTCTCGCTGGCTTGTCATCTCGTAGAACTCTTCTGAGGCTATGTTTTCATAACCGGGCGTCGTTGGCTGCTCCGATTCAGGAGGTGGGGCTTCCCCGCATGAAACTAAGACAACTGGCACTATGAACAATACGAAGAGTAACAGATACAATAATACTGGCTTTAGCTTGGCTATAGACTGTCGCATTTTCTCTTTTCCTTTCGCCGAACTCCATTTTACCCTTGGAGAAAGTAAACGGCAAGTATGGTCACACGGAGAGAAGCATATATCATCCCTTGATTACACCTACAGGTATTGCTTTGGCTACCTTGCGGGAGATGCCCGCCTTATCAGTTACATTCACCACCTCAGTTACATCCTTATAAGCTCCAGAGGCCTCCTCAGCCAGTGAACCCATGCTACCTGTCTTAACTGTAATCCCCCTGGCCGTTAGTTCCCTAGCGACATCAGCACCTCTGATAGTACGCTTAGCCGCTGCACGACTCTGCACCCTGCCAGCACCGTGGCAGGTGGAGCCGAATGACTCTTTCATAGCCATTTCTGTGCCCAATGCTACATAGGAGCAGCGCCCCATATCTCCAGGGATGAGGACTGGTTGACCTATATTCCGGTAAATGTCAGGAATATCAGGGTGTCCCGCGGGGAAGGCTCTAGTTGCTCCCTTGCGGTGGACACAAAGGGTATGTTTCTTCCCGTCAATAGTGTATTCCTCTATCTTAGCGATATTATGAGCCACATCGTAAATCTGTTCCAAACCCAGTTCACTTCGGCTCTTGCCAAGTATCTTAATGAAGGACTCTCTAGCCCAGTGGGTGATGCACTGTCGGTTAGTCCAGGCGTAATTGGCGGCACATGACATGGCTGCCAGATAATCTTGCCCTTCCGGTGATTGCACCGGGGCACAGGCAAGCTGACGGTCGGGCAGGCTAATGCCGTATTTCTTCACTGCTTCACCCAGCAAAGCTACGTAATCGGTACAAACCTGATGGCCAAAGCCCCGGGAACCGGTGTGAATCAAGATAAGCACCTGCCCTAAATCATCGATGCCCATAGCTGTGGCTACATCTTTGTCATAGATTTCATCTACTACCTCTATCTCCAGAAAGTGATTACCCGCCCCCAGGGTTCCTAGTTGTGGGATGCCACGCTTTTTAGCCTTACTACTTACCTTCTCCGGGTTAGCCCCCTTGATGCAGCCTGATTCTTCGGTAACTGTAATATCCCTTGCCTCACCATAACCTTTTTCTACCGCCCACCGACTGCCCTTTATAAGAACCTCGTCCAGTTCCTTTTCACTCACCCTTATCCTGCCTGTGGAACCCACTCCTGACGGGATGTTGGCGAAAAGCTCAGCAATAAGTTGTCCAATTTTAGGTCTTACCTCGTCCTCGGTGAGGTTGGTTCTTAGCAATCGGACACCACAATTAATATCAAAGCCAACACCACCGGGTGATACCACTCCATCTTTTATCCTAGTGGCAGCTACGCCACCGATAGGAAAGCCATAGCCCCAGTGAATATCAGGCATAGCCAGTGAACGACTTACAATGCCGGGTAGGAAAGCCACATTAGCTACTTGTTGAAAAACCTGCTCTTCCCAGATATGGTTGAGCATATTTTCGCTGGCAAAAATTAGACCAGGTACCAGCATACCTGCCTTGTAGTTCTGTGGAATCTCCCAGCGGTAGTCGTCTATCTTCTTTACTACTTCTTGCCACGGTGCTGCCATTTTCACCTCTACTAGATATCAAATAATACCTGAACCTTGCAGCCATTGGCTTTATCAACCGTTAGCATGTGGTAGGTAGCCGCCTTAACTCCCGTTTTTAGTTTATGTTTTGAGCGGTCTATCTTCTCCCCATAGCTTCTAGCTTTGAGTTGTGTATTGTTAAGCTCGGTAATATCAAACCTCTTAAAGATAACATTCTCAACATCAAATAGATAAATGAGTTCATTCAACCACCCTACCAGCAAGCTTTCCTCGTCAGGGGCTACCAGCTCTATATCACGGTAAAGAACCTCCTCCACATCATCAATATTGGTTATCAGGCTAAACAAAGCTCTAGCCGCATTGGTGAACGCCTGTCTTATATCAGCACCATAGGCGATAATGCCAACATCAGCAGTATGGTCTACAACTTCAAAATCTTTCTCCATATAAATAAATTATACCATTTGCCCCAATAAACACAAACCGTACATTTGGGCTGCTTGACGCTATACTAATTAATACCCTATGATAATTATGTGCATATGCCCATATTACTGCTTTTGGAAGTGGTCAAGGAGTCCCGACTATGACGATTAAACAAAGTGTTCAAAAAATATTGAGCGAGCTGCCGGACGGAGTTGAACTGATAGCCGCAGCTAAAACAAGACAACCTGAAGAAATTCTGGAGGTAGTGGAAGCAGGAGTAAAAATTATCGGCGAAAATTATGTCCAGGAAGCCGAGAAAGTTTATCAAGTAGTGGGGAATAAGGCAAAATGGCACTTTATAGGCTACCTGCAAAAGAATAAGGTTAAAAAAGCGGTGAGAATATTCGATATGATAGAAACCGTTGATTCTATTGAAATAGCCGAGGAAATTGATAAAAGATGCCGTCAAATTGGTAAGGTAATGCCGGTATTAGTTGAGATAAATAGTGGCAGAGAGAAACAAAAATCAGGGGTATTACCAGAGGATGCTGAACAGTTGGTGAAAGAGATTTCGAGTCTTCAAAATATAAAGGTGATGGGTCTGATGACTATGGGGCCTCGCTTTGGCAACCCTGAAGATTCAAGACCTTATTTTGTGGAAACAAGGAAAATATATGAGAAGCTTAAAAAGCTAGATTTACCTAATATAGAGATGAGGTACCTTTCGATGGGGATGACAAACTCTTACCAAATTGCCATCGAGGAAGGGGCAAATACAGTGAGAATAGGAGCTAAGATATTTGGAGAAAGAAACTACCAAGGAAAGTGAATTAGCAGGGCAGATACTAAACCAGGAGGATTATAAATATGGTAACTGAACAGAAAGTAAGAGAGAGCTTGACGGGAGTACTGATTCCCGAAGTGAAGCGCAGCCTGGTGATGCTAAATCTGGTTCGAGGGGTTACGATTTCCGGCAAAAGGGTTAATATTACTCTAGCTTCGACAGCTTTGGCTGAAGAGACTCAGGACTGGATTAGAACTGAGACAAAAGCGGTTGTAGGGAAGTTGCCCAAGGTAAGTGAGGTGGAGGTAGAGTTTACTCAGGTTAAACCATCGGAGCTAAATCAGTTTGGTCACATTCTTGCTGTGATGAGCGGTAAAGGTGGGGTGGGTAAGTCGCTGATAGCTGGCCTTACCTCGGTTGCTCTCAAACGCCAGGGTTATGAGGTAGGGATATTAGATGCTGATATTACCGGTCCCAGCATACCCAAAATGTTTGGTATTACTACGCGACCTAGTGGTAATGATACCGGGATCCTGCCAGTGATATCAAAGTCAGGAATTGAAATTATGTCTATCAATCTGCTTCTGCCCAGTGAGGATGACGCTGTTATCTGGCGTGGCCCTCTCATCTCCAAGGCAATTACACAATTCTGGGAAGATGTGCTGTGGGGTAAGCTAGATTACTTGGTTGTAGACCTGCCGCCGGGCACGGCGGATGCTGCTCTTACCGTGACGCAAACACTTCCTATAAGCGGGATAATTATTACTTTTACCCCCCAGGATTTAACCACTATGATAGTTAGAAAAGCAATAAGCATGGCTAGGCAAATGGATAAGCCCATCTTGGGTGTGGTAGAGAATATGAGCTATTTATATATACCCGAGATAGACAAGCGGATCGAGCTTTTTGGTAAGAGCAAGGGAGAAGAAATGGCAAAAGCAGCCAGAGCACCTCTTCTGGGGCAGTTGCCCATAGACCCAGAGCTGGCTAGGCTGTGCGATGAAGGAACTATAGAACGTTATAACTCTGATGCTTTTGCTGCTATGACTCAAACCCTTACTCGAACACTGTCTCAGACTATGTCGGCTAAAGCGAAGTAGAGAGATAGCCGAGGAAAGTCATGCAGAAAGGGAGTAGATATCGCAGTTCATTGTTGCCAGTAAGGAAAAACTATGTCGTACTACCCACTTAATCCACCTCAATCCTAATATACTTGTTGCATTTGATTGCTTATCTCTTCTGTGCTAGCTAAACGAGCTAATTACCCGTTTATAACCATAAAATTTTAATAAAATTTTAACACTCTTTTTATGGATAATTAACCCCCGTAGTCTTAATATGGTATATGCCAGTGATAAAAGAAAATATAGCTGGCTTATCAATCCCATAGATACCGAATTTGAAAAGGGTGGGGCAGCTTAGACAGGAGGTAATAATGATTAAAACTGTTTTCAGGTTTCAAAACAATATGGTTGTGGTCTTTGATGAAAAAGGGGAACAAATTCCTGAGTATCAGGGGCGATACGAAGATGTAAAGGAAAGTATCCTGAAAGATGCGCCACCTGACGCAATATTTGCTCACGGTTATACTGATTCTGGCGAATTGCAAAAAGTTCCAAGGGAGGAATGTTAACCATTCCTCTGTTTTCCTCTCTCCATATGGCCCCAAACGGTTAATAAACAACCTCTCCCACTAAAATTTCCTTTCACTAAACTAAATGTCTATTGTCACTTTTTTGTCCATTTATGATACAATTGGCATAGAATCTGGTTGCTAGAGTTTGGGGTTGTATATGAGGGCTATGACTACTAGAAACGATGCTACAGCTCTTGATTTACTTCTGGAGAAGGTGTATCGGCGTAAAGGATATAATTTCCATGAATATAAACGTGGGACGGTAACTCGCCGTTTGCAAAGGAGACTCCACGCTACTGGCTTAAAGGCGTACCTAGATTACGTGGAATTTCTGGACACCCATCCCGAAGAGTATCAGAGACTTGCCGAAGACCTCACCATAAAGGTAAGTGGCTTCTTCAGAAGTCAATACGCCTTTCAGCAAGTAGCCACAGTGGTGTTACCCAAACTGGTGGCATACAAAAGAACACAAGGTGAGCGTAAGCTAAGGTTCTGGAGCACTGCCTGTGCCCATGGCGAAGAGCCGTACTCCATAGCTATACTACTTGCCAAGTTTCTAAGATACGAGCTAAGAGACTTTGATATATCAATCTACGCTACGGATATCAGCCGGCGAGCTCTAGATGAAGCGCAGGTGGGAATATACTCATCAAAGGATGTTGAGGGTTTGCCTGCTATCGTCCGTGAAGGTTATTTCACCCGCATCGGTTCATGCTATGAGGTGAGGAAAAACATCAGGCAGATGCTGCACTTCTCCTATTTTGACCTGACTTCAAGGCTAGGACAGCCTTTTAGGGAGTTGGACTGCATATTCTGCTGCAATGTTCTTATATATCTACAGAAAGCACTCCAGGCGAGAGTACTGGACATGCTATATAGCTCACTGGCTGTCCCTGGCTATCTGGTTCTAGGCGAAGTTGAGGTACCAACAAATAGCCTGCGTGAGAAGCTGGAATGCCTTGATGGCAAGGCAAAAATATATAAGAAGAGTAGGGAGAGATAATGAGGATGGTTGGGAAAGTGAAAGTATCAAGCGGCATACCTTCCTCAGACATCACCGACCGCAAGCGGGCGGAAGAAATTTTGAGAGAGTCAGAAGAAAGATATAGGGCTTTATTCGAATCGGCGGCTGAGGGGATACTCATATCAGATTGTGAAACGAAAGAATTCAAATATGCCAATCCGGCTGTATCTAGAATGCTGGGATATAGTGCTGAAGAACTGAAAGAGATGAGTATAAGCGATATTCACCCCAAGGACTCATTGGATAACATTGTTTCTGGATATGAGGCTCGAGTACGAGGAAAAAACGCATTGACACGAAATGTTCCGTGCCTTAGAAAAGGCGGAACAATAGTATATGCGGATATTAAAACAACCAAGGCTATCATGGACGGAAGAGAATGTATTATTGCTTTCTTTAGTGAGGTCACCGAGCGCAAGCTAGCAGTGGCGGCGCTGAGGGAGAGTGAAGAATTCAGGTCCAGCCTGCTGAGTAATTCTCCCTATCCCGTGATAGTTGCCAATCCAGATACGTCATTAAGATATGTTAGTCCGGCGATGGAAGAGTTGACCGGTTTTACTTCGGTAGAGCTTATTGGGAGAAAGGCTCCCTACCCCTGGTGGACAGAAGAGACAGTGAATAAAAACATAGAGGATTTGAGCCGGGTCATGAGGCAGGGAGTAAAGCGGCTTGAGGAGCATTTCCAAAAGAAGAATGGGGAGCAATTATGGGTTGAGATAACCTCTATGCCGGTAACAGAGAACGGGGAGTTCAAGTATTACCTGTCAAACTGGGTTGATATCACTGAGCGCAAGCGGGCGGAGGAAGCACTGCGGAGGAGCGAACAGGAGAAAACGGCCATCTTGGAGAGCATGTCAGAGAAGGTGTCGTATCAAGACACTCAACATAGGGTCATATGGGCAAACCGGGCCACTGCTGAATCGGTGGGTTTGACACTTAAGGAATTGGTAGGGCGTCATTGCTATGAGATATGACAGCATTGTAGCAAACCCTGTGTAGGCTGCCCAGTAGTGAGAGCCCGTGAAAGCGGTCAGCCACAGGAAGCAGAAATAGCTACCCCGGATGGGAGAGTGTGGTTCATACGGGGCTATCCTATTCGAGGTAGAAACGGTGATATTGTGGCTGCAGTTGAGGTTACATTGGAAATCACCGAGCGCAAGCGGGCTGAGGAATTGTTGCAAACCATAGCTGCCAGTTCACCGATTGCCATTTACCTTGTCCAGAATGGGAAGTTTCAGTTTGTTAATTCCCTGTTCCAGGAAGCTACCGGCTTTACCGAAGATGAGTTGTTGGGTACGAATCCGTTAAGCCTTGTCCACCCTGAAGACAGGGAGAGGGTTAGAGAAAATGCAGTGGAAATGCTGAAGGGGAAGCGTTCTTCACCCTATGAGTTTAGGGTTTTGTGTAAGGGTGGGGAGACCACATGGGCTATGGAAACGGTTGCCTCCGTTTACTATAAGGGGGAGCGAGCCGCACTGGGGAGCTTCATGGACATCACCAAACATAAGCGGATGGAGCAGGAACTTCAGGAGAGAAATGAGCAACTGGATGCCCAGAATGAGGAGCTTCAGTCGCAAGCTGAGGAACTGATAACACAACAGCAGGAACTCATAGAGAAAACGAGGGAGGTGACAAGGGCAAACCAGTTGAAGTCTGAATTCCTGGCTCAGATGTCTCACGAGTTGCGCACCCCGCTCAATGTTATAATTGGTTTTTCTCAATTGATGTTAGATAAGGTACCCGGGAAGATTAACAAGGGGCAGGCGCAGTGCCTTAATGACATCCTGGGCGGGGGTAAACACCTGCTGAACCTAATTAACGAGGTTCTTGACCTATCTAAGGTAGAGTCGGGCAAGATAAAACTCAGGCTAGCCGATATCGCTCTGACCGAGGTAATAGAACCGTTAACAAGAACCATGGTGCCCATACTGGCACCAAGAAAGCAGAGCCTCGACCTTAAGATTGAAGAGGGGCTTCCCCTGGTTCATGCCGACAAAGCCAAAATAAGCCAGGTACTCATTAACCTGCTGGGCAATTCGGCTAAGTTTACCCCGGATGGTGGCAGGCTGAAGATTGAGGCAGTCAGGGAGGATGATTGGTGTCGCGTCAGCGTAGTTGATAATGGCATTGGTATTAAGAAGGAAGACAAGGAAAGAATATTTGAACCTTTTTGTCAGTTAGATAGTTCCCTCACCAGGGAGAAGAGCGGGACCGGGCTGGGGTTGGCAGTTACCAGGCAAATTATAGAAAAGCACGGCGGGCGAATTTGGGTGGAGAGTGAATATGGGAAGGGAAGCCGGTTTAATTTTACCCTACCACTGGCAACAGTCAATTAGCCATATCCAGGAGAGAAACGGCAATGAAAGAGAAAGTACTGGTCGTAGAAGACAACCCACAGGGTATGAGGCTAATTGAAATGGTTCTCAGAGCCAAGGGCTATACCCTACTTAAGGCGACTGATGGGGAAGAGGCGCTGGATATGACGATGAGAGAGCTGCCAGACCTCATCATAATGGACATCCAATTGCCTAAAATAGATGGGCTCGAGGTAACGAGAAGGCTTAGAGAGACTAAGGTATCCAGCCATATTCCCATTATTGCTCTTACTGCTTATGCTATGAAGGGGGACGAAGAAAGGATTGTTGAGGCTGGGTGTGACGCATATTTGTCAAAGCCGATTGATACCCGTGAACTACCCAGAGTGATTGCTGAGATGTTGCACAACGGCAGAAGGACGATTCCTGGCATCAACGGAGATAGGGATGGGGAAGAAAATTCTAGTAATTGATGATGACCTAAGCTTCCTTAGATTGGTTGAAATGGTTTTTACCGAGAAAGGATATACAGTGCTTAAGGCTGGTGGCGGACGGGAAGGCTTGCGGCTCTTGTTTACCCATAAGCCAGATATAGTGCTTCTGGATGTGGTCATGCCCAAGATGGATGGCTGGCAGACCTGCAGCCGCATTCGTGACGTTTCCGATATACCCATTATCATGCTCACGGCTAAGCAGACGGGGGAAGATGACATAGTGCGTGGGCTTGACTACGGGGCTGATAACTACCTTATTAAGTCGGTGGGCAATCGAGAGTTGGTGGCAAAGGTGCGGGCAGTATTGCGCCGTGCTGAGTTACCCCCCTCAGTAGAGGTAGTAAAGGGGATTACCTATAGTGACGATTTCTTGACTGTGGATATTACTCAGCGAAAGGTTATTGTGAACGAAGAACGGGTAAAGCTGACTCCAAGGGAGTTTCGCTTGTTTACCCTCCTGGTAGAGAATACCGGCCGTATCCTTACCCATAGGGAGATTCTGGAAAAGGTGTGGGGGTGGGAATATATTGATGACCTGGATTATGTGCGCATCTACATTTCGCATCTGCGTCAGAAGATAGAACCAGCCCGCTCTCTACCTAGGTATATTATAACCGAGCCCGGAATCGGCTACCACTTCCAAAAATCCGGTAGCTTCAGGAACTAGACCAAAGAAAGCAGCTAGCGTTACCTTTTTGGTAATATTTTTGGTTTGACATTTGCCATTTGGCAAATTACAATCTAGGTATACTTGGCATAATACTAGTTAAAATCTAGGTAAGATAATCAGGCAGCAGAGGAAGATGCTAACGAAAGATGGCTAATGGTATATGTTCATAATCTGGTTTATCCGTTGAGGAGCGAGGCTACTGCCTTCAGGATTATAGACGGGGAGGCGGTGATACTTAACCTGGATAATGGGGTTTATTACAGCCTAGATGAGGTGGGGGCTAAAATCTGGGATTTATGTGATGGTAGCAATAGTATAAAGGATATAATTATGGTCATCTGTGAAGAATTTGAAGTGAAAGAACAGGCAGCAGGTGAAGACATTCTGGAGCTCATGGAGGAGCTCTTAAAAGAGAGCTTGGTGGTTATCAATGAAAGTCCTCCACAGGTTAAATCAGATTAAGAATCCCAAGGATTTATGGCTTTTGCTTCGTATTGCAGCTTTGGCTTCTATTTTGCCTCTTCTGCTGCGTTGGGTGAAGCTTCCAACTTTGCTCAAGGCATTGGCGTCACGGAATCCGACCGCACCTGCGGAAAGGGAAGAGATTGACAAGATAGTCCGATTCACCGATTTTGCTCTGCGTAAAAATTGCTTTGCTGTCAAAAGTACTTGTCTTAACAGGGCTCTGCTTCGTTATCACTTCTTGGGTAAAGCGGGTGTGGATGTGGAGATAAACTTTGGCGTCAGGAAGGGGAATAAATTAGGTGGGCATAGCTGGCTTACTAACCACGAAAGCCCTTACTTGGATGGTGAGGATTCTATCCGATATTTCGAGCTGATATATTCCTCTAAGGAGATAAAGTGAAGGAAGCAACACGGGACGAGATATCGGCAAGAGCCAGGGAGAGACAAATCCCGCTTAATGCTACTTTTGAGCTTACCTATCGCTGTAACTTGTCCTGTGTCCATTGCTACGTAGAGGAGGATACTGATGGTGAACTTACTACGGCGGAGGTGTTTTCCTCTATTGACCAACTGGCTGATGCCGGCACTCTGGTGATGGTTTTTACCGGGGGGGAGCCTCTGGTAAGAGACGATTTCTTTGACATAGCGGAATATGCCCGGAAAAGGAATATGGCGTTAAGTCTTATGAGTAATGGTACCTTGATTGACGAGAGAGCTGTGGAGAAAATGAAGCGGCTCCATTTTCTCAGGGTAAGTATCAGTCTTTACGGTGTTACCCCCAAGACTCATGACGCGGTTACACAGGTAGCTGGTTCCTTTTTTAGAACCTTTAAGGCGATTAGGCTATTAAAGGAAAATGGCTTTAGGTTGGACATAAAAACACCGGTTATGAAGCAAAATATGGATGAAATTGCCCAAATTGGCGATTTTTGTCAGGAGCTGGGAGCGGAGACCAATGCCGACCCTAACATTACCATTACTACCAAAGGGTCGAGGAGACCGCTTGAATATCGGCTGAGTGATGAAGAGCTTAGTACGCATGTGCTGTGGGAAGCGCAGAGTGGCAAGGAAGTACAAGGATTTACCCGGGTGTGCAATGCCGGATTTTGCAATGTGGCTATCGGTGCCCAGGGGAAGGTATTTCCCTGCAATGCGCTGAGGCTGGAGGCGGGTGATTTAAGACAGGACAGTTTTGCCCAAATCTGGAGTCGGTCACCTGTGTTTCACCGGCTGCGCCAGCTGAAGATGGAGGACTTCAGGGAATGCTCCAGCTGTGAGTTATTATACAACTGTGCCCGCTGTCCAGGGCGGGCTTTCCATGAAGAGGGTGATATGTTGCTCCCGCCTAAGGAAGCATGTAGAATTTCCAGGATGAGACAGGAGGCGAGAATTGGACAAGAAAACTGACAAGGAAAGGAAAAGAAAAAACTATAGTAAGCCGGAGTTGACCAAGCATAAGCCGCTGCGAGAGGTTACTATGGGAGAGTATAATGCCGTTATTTGCTCCACCGTTGTTCAACAGACCCCCGAAACGTGCCCGTAGTAGCTAGTGAAGCTTGGGTCAAGCAATGTTCTGTCAGAATTTTGACATTGGAGGAAATTGCCTCCGACTTGTCACCAATAGTCAGGCAATCCTCGAGGAAATAAGTCAGCGGCTGGAGCCTTTTACCTGCCCTCGGGCAGAAAGGGCGATGAAGATATATCTCTTTAGCGTGGGCACAGCGTTGCCGGTGGTAGTCCCCCAGGGTGCTCAGCATATTCGCTCAGGATTGACCGCGGAACATTTCGTCTACAAAGGCTTATGGCTAATTGATTTTCGGGGTAGAGGCAGAATGGTGGTGGACAGGGAAGGTGGTACAGCACTGGGTTTTATTAAGTCTCATCACCTTCAAGAAAAGCCCTGGCTATCAGATGTTATGGTTCACCCCGTATTTGAACTCCTTCGGCAGAGGGGCCTGTATCTGGCTCATTCTGGGGCAGTGAGTTTTGATGGGAAAGGGCTGCTCGTATGTGGCGAATCCAGATCTGGGAAGACTACCCTGGTTGTCCATTTGGTGCGGGAGGGCCTTAACTTCCTTTCTGACGACCGTTGCTTTTTGCGGAGAACTGCGTCCGAGTTTGAGGTACTTTCTTTTCCCGAAGAGGTAAATGTATATCCCGGGAATGTAGCTGACCTTCGCGAGTTTCAATTCCTGCAAGATGATGGACATAATAACGACGGCAGAAAGAGCTTTGACATCCGCGAAGTGTATCCTGACTCAGTTATGAACAGGGCTGAAATTAAGGCAGCTGTTTTTCCCTGCTGGGATGCTGGCGGAATGAGCTGGCTAGAAGCTATCCCCTCCGGCGAAGCCATGAAAGAAATGATTCCTCTAACTTTGGAGGCTTTTTTCCCAGATACAGCTAGAGCCCACTTTGAATTCATTGGTGATTTGGTTCAGAGGATACCTTGCTTCAAGTTGTACTTAGGTAGTGATAAGGGGAAATGGCATCACCTAGTAGAAAAGCTGATTCGATAAATATTTGGGGAAAGAGCGTTAGAGGTGCGGCACTCGACGATTGGCTTCTCTCCTTGGTTCACAATACATTGGAGACACTCAATCCACAGGATGATGTAGCCAAGGAAAATGAAGAAAGATGGAAAGACGTACAGTATCAAGTTGCTGCCCAAAATCTATTTTTTCTTGACGAGTTGCACCGCATACTGAAGATATTTAATGATGCCGGCATCAGGGTTATAGTCCTCAAAGGTGCCGCTTTGACCGAAGGTCTTTATCCTCATCTCGGGTTAAGACCCTTTGGTGATATTGACCTTTTGATTCATCGTGAGGAGCTATCTCAAGTAACAGAAATCCTGTGTGGCTTGGGTTATTCCTGCCACTCCCTTCAATTTCGCCCTGGGATAGAGGATTTTCAGGGTGCGGTGAACTATGTGAAAGATGGAAAACCCGCTATCTCTATCGAGCCCCACTGGACATTTGGTCCCTTATATCCTTATGCAGTCAGGGTGGATATGGCGGGTATATGGGCAAGAGCAAGCAAAGCCAAAATAGCCGGCATTGATACCCTGGTTTTAAGCCCCGAAGACCTATTGCTTCACCTGTGCCTTCATTTGTTCCAACACCGCCAGGGTAACTGGCTCACCTCTTCCTGTGATATTGCCCAACTGGTTCATCATTACCAGGGCAGGCTTGGCTGGGAGGTGTTCTTAAATCGAGTATTTGACTTCAAGTTATGCCTTCCGGTGCAATACAGCCTTCAAACAACCTTTGAGATGTTTAGTCCTCCCATTCCCCCCTTCGTTCTCGATGAGCTTAGCTCATCCAACCCGGGTAGATTTGAGAGGCAGGTTTTTGCCTCACTCACCAGCCCTGCAGATAAGGACAGTAGAGGAGGCGCCGCCGCTTTGGCTAAGCTTCTGACCATGCCTGGAGTCGCCCGAAGGTTCCGCTACCTCTGGGCAGCGCTTTTGCCTTCTAGAGACTTCGTGTTGAGCTACTATGGCATTACTAACCCCAAACTCTTGCTCTTCTACTATCTTCTCCACTTGAAGAACACCTTTTTGATATTCTTTAAAGCCTTCTTCAGTTTTGCTTTTCCGAGGAAGAACAGTTAACCTTGGCTTGTACCGGGAAGCTTTGACGAACGTGGGAGAATCATTAGCTTCCGTTCCACTACTACAGTGAATTTATAATCAATCATCCGACTAGGTGTAAACTGCCACCACCACTGCCTCCTTGGGGTTATGGTCGTCAAAGAATATAACCGCCACCTTTCTGCCCAGAGCCATCTCTGCCGCCGGCAGGTTTCTAGCCACAGCAATACCTTCCAGATAAACCTTATAACTGCCGGCGAGCTGGATGATAGCCGTGTAGTCACCGGAGTTGAAACTTTTTAGCACCGCTTTCCTTAAGTTCATTTTCTGTTACCCCCTCAAGATAGTTATACTGCTCCCAGTAACAATCGCTCCTCATATTCTCCCCGATGAGGATTATAAACAAGGCTTAGCCCTAACACCCTCTTCTTTTCAGCGTTAAGGCCCGCCCTAGCATCGGTTATATCAATCACATCATAGAGTTGCTGACCGCAATTAACTGGGATGCGAATAGGCCCATCGGCTGATGCTATCTCAGACTGTCTTAAATAGGCTTCTCCCCGGGCTTGAGCTTTGGCTACAGTATCTATATTCCTGTCCTCAAGCTGCCTTAGCCTGTCATAGAGCCTGTCTATTTCATCCCAGTCAAAGCTATCAACAATGATAGGGGCGCCTGCCCCGGCATCATAGCCCTCAACCTGCACTCGGTTAAATTCCCAGGCTTCTTTTCGGTATTTGCCAGATAATATATGGTGGTCTGAGCCGTAACTATAGACCGAGCTATCCGAGGACTGGGGGTTTACCACGTAGGCTTTATTGCCCTCAATAAAGAGCACATCAGGGACGAATGATAATAGCTCTCTGATGATAGTCACGCCTCGGTTATTCGGGTGAACAGTAAAGTCAGGGTAGTAGGAAATTATCACTGATGACTGAGATTTCACCTCAAGCTTCAAACCAACCCTAGCCAGGACAAAAGCCAGAATATCCTTAACGCTCATCTCATCGGTTTCCTTATTCCATCGGAACTGGTGCCTGGCTCTCCACTTCTCTACCTGTGCCCAGCCATCTGAGGCATATAGCACCAGGCTAGCTTTACCACCTGAGCTGGTATGCTCATAGGCGTCAAGGATAAAGGCTTGGCCTGGGCTGACCTCGTTGCCGGCAGAAGTAACATAGCCCGGGCTGAATTCTAGCTGACAGCCAATATCAAGGACTGACAGGTCCCCTTGCCCCGGGGAGGTATATTGTCCCTCATCGTTTCTCAGCTCAATGATTAGCCTGCCCGATTCCTGTCCTGTCTCCTGTCTCACCGACAATATATCGTCGGTTAAATCGAGACTTTGAGTGGTGAGGGGTGCTCTCCACACTCCGTCAGGACGTGACAGCCAGCAATAATCACCGTGGTGAGCAATAGCCAGCCCATATTCACTGGACAGGTTAAACGGCACTGGCTCTCGCCACAGGCTGTTGAGGAAGCTCTCTCCAACAGCGTAAGACCAGAAGGGGCGATGGTAAGCCTGGGTGCCGGTGAACTCCTCAACGTAGAAGCCCCTATAGACATCTGGCTTATCCATTGAGCAGGCTCTATACTCAAAGCTACCGTCTGACGGGGCTGAAGCCAGCTCCTTTAGCTCTGACCAGGTGCCAGAGGCTACATCCCCACCACCACCATAGATTAGACTCCACAGCTTAAAGTTGTCGTTTGAATCCTTACCAGTAATCAACAGGTTCCAGTCATCATCATAGACACAAGCCACCCCTGATAGGTCACCGGTGGACTTATCCCAGGCAACTTTATCCTGCCATTCCCCGGATAGGTATTTCTTGGCATAAAGAGTAGTGTGGTCAGCAAAAAAGAGGGCAATGTCTCCATTAGCCTTATAGGCAGCAGCTATACCATAAATAGCGGTAGTGGGAGAGTAATCAATGAGCTCAGGGCTGCCCCAGGTAGCGCCGTAGTCAGTACTCTTTATCCTTTGAATCTTTCTATCCGATTTTATCCAGAATATAGAGACTTCAGTGCCTAGGGAGGCACAGGCGACAACAACGGCGTTATACTGGTCAGTGTAAACCCACTGGCTGAAGTCGGATTGCGGGCCGGGGTTAGTGACCCTCTGGCGGTGGAGTTTCCTTGAATCGGCGGGTGGGGTTATCCTGACTCTGACCAGTGAGCCATCGCCGGGCATAGTGACGGCGTGAAAGTAGTCAGCCTCTGAGCCAGTGTAGAGCCTTGCCCAGTCGAGCCTGACAATGTCGGTGACCTTATTTTTGGCTTCCACCTTAACATACGGGATTTGGGTGGCTTCCTTCTGGGTGGCTAACAGTGTTTCTGATAAACTTCTCATTCTGGGTTGCCCTTCTTTACTCTATTTTATTATCAAGCCAATTTGACAGGGTTTCTGAAATTACCAAAACAGGTGACCGAGCACAATGCCGAGAGCCCCAAACAGGAGGAGCCACAGTAGGGGGTATTTCTTCTGGCTATCACGGATAATATGCGTCCAGGGACGCCCCCCGATTCTTGACCACAAGGCTCTATAGAGTTGCTCCAGCAATCCCTCACTTTTCTTCCTCATTTTCCTTGAACCTCTTGACGGCTCTTTCACCAAAGTATTCTAAAACAACGACCGAGATGAGCCCGGATAGTAAGTAGGGTACCTCAATCTCACTCATTACACAGATACCATAGACAGCAAAGCCCCAGATGATGATAAACGGTCTGATGATACTCTTGATAAGCTTTGACCAGTCTTGCACTTTCATCTATAACAGTGCTGCCAAGGTATCGGGTAAGGGCTTACCTGCTTTTCGGTAGTGATTAGCCAGGTGCTTAGCCGCTTTGAGTATTGCCTCAGGGCTGGCTTCTACCCTCTGCCCTCGATGACCGCCCGGGGAGAGAGCAGCTACTGCCGCCGGCATCCTATCCCAGTCAACCGTCTTTTCAATATCCAGCTTATCCCGGAGCGCCCTGAATATACTCTTCTTATGATGTGGTAGCTTCCAGGTCTCGGGGTCCTCCGGGTCGCCAACGATGGCAAATGCCTCCTTGGGTAGTCCCTCTTTAACGGTCACGATTCACCTCCGATAGAGGATTATAAATTTAAGATAAAACATTAAAAATCCTCTATTTTGCTCTTTTTATGGTCCGTAATCGGTCGATTTGGTTACTGGCGTATAATAGGGTTTATAGAGCTGGCTGACTCTGGTTCGGTTCCTTCTTCCCAGTCTCTTTAGCTCCTGCCTGAAATACCTGAGCTTTTCCCTACCCTAGGTAAGGAACTCCCTGGGGGTGATTCCGCCACCAACATTGACCCTGTTGATGGCGAAGACTGCCCACTCAACAGCAGCATAGCCACAGGCACCGGTGGCAATTAGGTCCTCACACCTGGTGGGAATTGTAGAGCTGGCGGCGTCAAGGGTATGGAGCTTACCATAATAGATATAGCAATTGGAGCCGTCAGGCACTTCGTCACCAAGAATGGTCAGAGTGTCTCCCCATAGGGAAAACCTCTGGTATCTCTTGGGGAAGTTATCCACCGGGTATTCCACGGCTTCAACCATAATCTGGTCGGTGATAGTGGATATATCAATTTCCCTGGAACCGCTCACTGTGGCAATGGTTGCCTTCTGCTGATAGGGAGTAGACTCTGAGAAATCCTTAACGGCGTGGCTTATATGCCTATCCAGCTCATCGCTTGACCAGCGGTAGTTATTAGAATCCTCATCATGTAAGTCACGCCTGACTATGCTTCTCATCTCGGTCAGGGTCATGGTGTCACCTCGGTTATACCTAATTTGGCCTTAATCGCCTTTATGTCTGCCTTGCTCTCTTTATCTGAATGGATAAGCCTTAGCTCCCCATCGCCGGTAAGGACATACTCCTCATCATCCAAGAATACCCTGTCTCCTGAGACAACAATATCCCGGTGCTTCTCTACTGGTGTCTGTTCATAAAGTTCAACTAGGTTCATTGCTCACTCCTTAGATTTAGGTATAAGGCTTCAAGATAATTCAAATCCGTGGCTACAGTCCCATACATCCTCAAATCGTCTTCCTTGATGATTACAGCCCCATCCTGTGTTGCAGCCCCATCTCCAGAGGCAATGTAGTAATAGTAGTAGCTTGTTGGAGAAAGCATAATGGTGGGAGTACCTGAGCCAATCTTTCTAGTTTTGGCAAGGAAAGCTGTAAGCCCGCTAAAGTTGAGATTCAGGACAATTATTCCTGCTCCTGAAGTGCCACAAGTTCCGACTCCTTCCCATAATTGGACTAGACTAATCACAGCATTATTAGCCTGGTTCACCCAGAAGAAGAAGTAAAATGTATGCTCTGTGCCATCCTTAAGCAGATTAAATATGGTGGGGAAGTCACTAGCATTGGTATCGTCTCCATATAGCTTTGCTCCGGTGCTATCCCAATCCATATCAAAAAGCCTGTGGTCAGCATCCTGGGCATCCACGTAGACCCTGCAGTAGAGATGGGTGGCAGTATCGAAGCTGTCAATAGTAACTGCCAACCGCGCTGCTATTCGTTTCACCACCAATCTGGCATCATCGGGCTTTGGTAACGTCAGACTTGCACTATAATCGGCATTTCCTGTTCCCGAAGCTTCCGAAGTCGCCGTAATAGTTTTTGTCGCTGCCTCCAGGTCGCCAGTATTCTTAACTTGAGGGTTGTAGGAAAGTCGCTCAATCTTTTCCTGACCAACTTCAAATTCCCCAGCCAGTTTAAGCATAATTCCACCTCCTAGTTTAAGACATAATCCGCTGACAGGGAGAATGATGTCCCTGAGAAAGCGGTTACTTTAAGAAATATAATAGCCCCTCTACAATCGACCACTAGGGCATGCTGCCCGGTAGAGATGAAGGTTTTCTTGCCGCCACCCCACCATGCTTGCTGCCTCGGATTCCAGAATAAGACTTGAACCTCAAGGCTGGTTAGGGTGCCAGTGATGGTGATGTCAAACCGGCACTCCTTATAGCCTCTAGTATCTACAGCTCCTGAGGTGTCAGCAGGGTCTGAGGTGTCAATTGAGGTGACCTCGCTCCTATGGATCTTGGGCTGTGTTGAATAAATTTCTCCCATAATTTACCTCCCTAGGGGGAGAGGGAGGGTTGAAGATTCGATACCCCCTCCCCATTTAGTTTAGTCCTGAACACCGATTAAAGCGGCTGTCTTGATGGAGCTAAATAGAGCCAGTGAGACATACCACTTAATCCTGGTTCGAGAAGCGTCCTTGGTCTCTAATGAGCCAATAGGCTCCACAGTGAGGTGACCGGGTGCGGTTAAACCACAAAGGCCTCCTTCACCGAACTGGATAGCATAGATAGTAGAGCAAGTGCCACCGGTAGTTGCCGTCTCTACGCTATCAGCCACGACATGAGTGTCTAGTATCCAGTCATTGACACCAATAGGGATACCATCCCACAAATGGATGAAGTTACCCCATTTATCCCGGTCACTCTCCATCATACCGCCAGCGGCTCTGACCAGGGCATTAATCTTACGCCTCGACCTTCGGCTCATCAGCAGCATATCGGGCTTACCGCCCTTTATAGCGTCAATAAGCTCATCGAGCATAGACAGGGTCAGAGAAGCCCCGCTAGCGCCGGCAGCGATTACCTGGTCACCAGCAGTAGTGGTATCAATAAGCTTCCTCAGACCATCAAACTGCTTGGATTCGACCGTGGTATCGCCGTAGATAAAAATCTCCTCAAACTTACGCCGACAAGCCTTAGCCTTAAGTCCAATAACAGCTGCCTCCAGGTCCTGGAGATTAGACCGAGTCGCCTTTAAGAAATTATCGACATCAGCATCTCCACCCATAATCTTCAAGTTCGCCGTCTTCTGTTCAAAGGTGGGGGTCGACTCGGCCCAGGTATCGCCAACATCGTAGAAATCAATGGTAGGCAGGGTCTTTTCCTGGTTATAGGTTAAGCCATTACCTACAAGCTCTATAAAGGGCAACTCCTGTAGAATAGGGGAGTCCTTAACCATGGTCTCGACCACCCCTTGAAGCAGAATATCGTTTGATAGTTTGGCTGCTTCAGCTAAAGTTAAAGCCATTATCTTTTACCTCCTATTGCATATTGGATTTTCTCTCGGGGAGATAGAGCTGATAGGTCAGGTAGGGTCCTCTGTGGAGCTCCGGTAGGGACCTTGGTCTTAGCCGCCTCTGCTTCTAGTTCCGTCCTCACCTTACTAATGAGATTCTTAGCCCTGTCCACAGATTCATTTACCTGCTCAATGTTATCCCCGCTGATAAGCTCATCGATGATACCCGGGTTAACCTGAACTGCCAGAGCCTTGTAGCTTGAAACTGCCTCACCCAGGCTCTTGCTAACGGAGTTAAGCTTCTCGTCTAACTCAGTTATGGTTTGCTTCAGAGTGATGTTCCCTGAGTCTCTGGAGGCTATAGCCTGCTCAAGCTCTAAGATCTTGGCATTCCGGTCTGAAAGCTCACCAGTAAGGGTCTCCTTCTCCTGTTTTAGCTCTCCCAGCTCTCCCCTTATCGATTCAAGCTCATCCGGTAAAGTCTTTACCTCGTCGGTTTCTTCTGCGAGGTTTACTTCGTCTCCATTCACCATACTTACTCCTCTGGGTTATTCCTCAATGCCCCCTGCCTGGGACTCTACAGCGCTCTCTCTCACTCCGCCCCTGATGGGCTTGGCATTAAGCTCTCTATTCATCCTGAGGATAGTCTTCCTCTCCTCAAGCCATCGATTGAACTCATACTCTGGGTCTTTAACTCCGACCTCCTCCATGGCTCGTCTCCTTGAGTGAATGCCGGTCTGAATCAATGTCTGCTCATTGGAGACCAGTCTTGCCATATCCTGGGGCAACACTGGAGCCCAAATTACCCGTAAACGGTTATTACCAAAGCTCTCTCCCTGATACTTTTCAAGAAGCTTGAGAATCATCTCACTTCTGCGGTTGTAGGCGCTGGTTCTGATAATCCGCTTCCTCTTTATCTTCTGAAGCAGCGGGTGAAGCTCAATCTGGAGGGCTACCCCGGATAAGTCTCTCTCGGCTCCGCCAAAGGCGGCCCTGGGCGATTCTGATATATCGTGCAGGGTTCTATAAAGCAAATTGATGTAATCTATATGCAGCCTGACCCCACCACCCTGTAGTAAGTCGAGCAGGAAGGCTTTAGCGTCCTCGGGTATATTCCACACCGCCCCCGGTCTAACCGCTATATCCTGAGATTCCTCAACATTCTCCAGAACAGCAATTGGGTTACCAGATAGCTCTAATATCCTGGATAGCTGGCTCATTGCTCGATTGAGCTCCTGCTGTGGCTCTACAATCTGGGGCAAATCAGATATTTATTGGAATTCCTCTGAGCTGCCCATTGGCATTGATGGTGACCCCGCCGAGCTAATACCTGAGCTGCTCGATAGGCTGGCAGCCCTGGGTGACTTGGCAAAGCAGATTAGTCGAGCCTTAGGCCACAACGGCGACCGGTCTGAGGAGGCTCGGGAGCTAATAGAATACTTGCGCCGGGATTAATATCCCGGCGCTTTATTTTTATACGAAAGGAGTGCCATGAAGAAGGGCAAAGGTCGCCGGCTTGACAAAGAGGCGGTCGTGAAGGGGTTAACTATTTTTAGGAGGAAAACATGACTACGAAAACTATAGAGGAAACAAAGTCAGCTGGTATCTCAAGCGCGTATCTCTTCAATGAGCACCCCCTGGTGGTCCGACCGGAGCTTGCCAGGGTGATCGGGCTGAATGAGGCTATTGTCATCCAGCAGGTCCGTTATTGGTGCAATAAGAACGAAGAGGCAGGACACAATAAGCACGACGGCTACACCTGGACCTACGGTAGCTATAAATTCTGGCAGCAGAGGGCGTTCTCCTGGTGGTCTGTCCACACAGTACGCAGGATTTTCGATAGCCTTGAAGGTTCAGGGTTACTGGTCAGCGGGCGGTTCAACCGGCTGCCCCAGGACCGAACCAAGTGGTATCGTAGACTACGATCTCCTTGACGGCAAAATAGCGTCTGCCGAAATCGCCAGACCATGTGTCCAAAATGGGGCGCCGCCCGGCCAGAGACCAGCCAGGGAAAGGGGTGTCTAATGTCCATAGCCGGCGGGATTAGAAGAGGACCAGGGCGAAAAGTGTTCATCCAGGTACACCGCTTGGCGGTCTTCGACAAAGTGTTCAACGAATACGATGGCACTAGAAAAGCTAGCAGAACCAAGGAGACTTCAATGAAACTAGTTGACCCAAGAGTCTTAAAGGATCATCCTTCTCATCTTATTCCAGACATGAGGCCAAATGAGTGGCAGGATTTCTATACCGATATTTCCTTAAGAGGTATTAAGGTGCCTCTGGAAATACTGGCGGATGGAACCGTCCTAGATGGTAAACACCGGCTCCGAGCTGCTATCCAGTTGGGCATGATAGAAGTACCGGTTGTGGATGCTCCTCTCAACGACGATAGCCCAGAAGCCTATATGTTGAAGGCTGCCGTTCTTCGACGACATCTTACCGATGACCAGCGGGCGATAATAGCGGCGCTGTGGAAGGAAGAGAATAAGAAGCAAGGAGAGCGAACGGATTTAACTTCGCCACCCCGTTGTGGCGAAGTTAAACAGAGTCATCCTACTCAAGCCAAAACCCAAGAGTTGTTCAAGGTATCTAAGCAAAAGCTTGACCGCGCTACATATGTCCAGAAGCGCGACCCTGATTTAGCCAACAAAGTTCATCGGGGCGATATTGCTTTAAGCAATGCCTATCGCCAAGTTAAAGCTCCAGAGGAACGGCAGAAAATTGAAGCGACCAAACCCCCAGAGGGCACTTATCAGGTTATTGTTATAGACCCGCCCTGGCCATTCAACTCTCGGCAGAGCGACCCAACCCATGAGATTGCTTCTCCATACGAAATCAAGTCCATTATAGAAATCAAGGCACTCAATATTCCCGCCGCTGAGGATAGTGTCCTCTGGCTCTGGGTCCCAAATGCATTCTTACATGATGCTTTCCATGTATTGGAAGCATGGGGCTTTAGCTATAAGACTACACTCACCTGGGTCAAGGATAAGATAGGGCTGGGTGATTGGCAGACAGAGCATTGTCTTGTTGGGGTTAAGGGTGACTACAGGCTTATCCCAGGTAATAACTCCACCGCACTTTTTGCCGATTCTACACAGCATAGCGCCAAGCCAGATTCATTTTATGAGCTGGTGACTCAGTTATGTCCTGGTACTAAGATTGATGTCTTTGGTCGTAAAAAGCGAGATGGCTGGGTAATATGGGGACCAGACTCTGAAAACAATAACCAAGTTAACTGGCACAAAGTGGCCAAGGTTCGCAATCTTCGGGCTATGAGAGTGGCGGTAGTTAACTCTTCTTACTATGGGATGAAGCCTGGTGATCGTATATATAATTTGGGTAGTGACAAGATAGCCCAGTACCACCGCCTGCGTGGTGATGATGTCGTCTATGCCGGTCCCTGGGTACCGATGATGCCGGAGAATAGAGCGGCGGATAAGGTTTACTTCTCGGTACTCTTTACATGGGATATTCCTGAGATGATCCGCCAGGTCCAAATGGTGAGAGACTGGGGCAAAGAGGTTGAGATCGGAGGCCCAGCCGCCACCTTCATGCATAAATACATACATACACAGACGGGGATAGAGCCTCACTGTGGACTGGATGAGCGCTTCGAGCATATCCCACCTTTGAGTTGGTTGAAGAACTATCGGCCCAATATGACGGGAGGGGATTATAAATTGACGTTCTCGCAAAGAGGCTGCCCCCATCACTGTGCCTTTTGTGGCGTTAAGAAGGTCGAGCCTGACCTCCTCGAGTATGATGATTTCCCCATGGCGCCGATGATAGGGGATAACAATATCCTGGCGACCAGCTGGGAGCACCAGGAGCTCGTGCTCAACAGGTTCGTCAACTTTGGTCGGGAAATTGACATCAACTCGGGCTTCGACGTGAGGTTCTTCCAGGAAGAGCACTTCAAGCTGTTTTCCCGGCTCCGGCTCAAGTATTGGCGTTTTGCTTGGGATACCATGGAGGTGGAGGACGATGTGCGCCGTGTTGCCGCCATGATGCGGAATAATGGCCTTGACCGCCACCAGGTTACCGTGTATGCGCTTATAGGTTTCCCAGGGCAGACAGTAGAAGAGTGCCTCTACCGGCTCAATACCCTCATCGGACTGGGACTTAACCCGTACCCAATGAGATTCTGGCCACTCAACTCTCTCGACCGTAAATATGTAGCCCCTGACTGGAATGAGTACCTGCTACAGCGCATGACGGCGTACTTTCAGACGCCATTTCTTTGGATGTCGGACTCATGGGAGAATTACAGGCAGGGGCAGAGGGATAGGAGGTAACAATGGACAAAGATTCTATTAGAGAAGTCGAAATGAAAGGACTAACGCTGGGTGCGGAATTAGGTCCTGAAAGGGTAAGCCGAGAGATTTGCCTGGAGTGCCCTTTTAAGACGAGTTATTGCGTATTCAGAATGAGTTTATGGCTGGACAAGCCTGATTTAGCTTTCGTCTGTAAAGGCATGAGGGCATGGGTTAGAAAGAGTAACTGAGGGATGGAACAACCACCCCTACGTGGATTGACATCATATCGCCGGACGCTTTACCGTTGAGGTCGGATTCAAGCTCGAGAAATGTAAAGCGGTTGGTTGGGAAACTCTGGAACTGTTCGGATATCCTACCTGGTGAATATTGCAGCCAGTTAGATATCCCTCAGGCTCCACCTATGCTGTCGCAGGAAAGAGAAGTGCCCCTAAATATCCTCAAGGTATAGCCGGCACGGTCGAACTGAGCTCTCATTACAATCGTGATAGCCGAGTTTCCCTCTCCCACTTGAGGCATCCTCTGCGGTTTGAGGAAAGAACAGGAGAGGTATGCCTCCGGCAGTTCATAGGTTGAAGACCAGCCCGATTACTCCACCCCAATTCTTGGCGCAGACGGATGGCATCCTGTCCTGCTCCCGGGGCTATGGTATCATGGGAGACGCGGGCTACCTTGGCCAGCTCTTTCTTGGTATCTATAGTAGCTTTGTCAGAATTCTGACAAAGCTGGGGATGCACACCACCAGTAGACGTGACTTGATTCTCCTTCGCCTTCCTGCGGATAATATCTTCCAGCTTGAGAGCCAGGACGCTGGGAGACAATAACATCATGTAGGTCTGCCACCTTCGTTCCATGCCCGGCGTTCAGCCCGGAGCTTTATCTCGGCTACCTTACTATGTGCGTGTAATAGAAATTATACGCTCCATAAAGGCTGGATTCAGCCCCTCTTCGGTGCCTCTAGTTTCTATCCTTTAGCCAGCCACCGCTGCCGGGACTCCCCTTGTAGGTGATAGCATAGACGTAGATGATAGAGGGGTATATGGACGTCATCAAATTCAAGGATGAAAGAGGGGGGCTCTGTATCGCTGATGGAGCTGGAGACAGACAGTCCCTTGCCTTGCTGCTACCGTGGCCCGAGATTGTCCACAATGTATTGGTGTTACCCTCTCCAGTGTATTGGAAAAGGGTTATTGGCACAGTTCATCTCCTTCATGGATGTGTTGAAGCTGACGGTTGGGGATTATCCACAGGCTGATACCGGAGCTCCTAGATAGACTGGCGGCTTGAGGCTGTTCGGTTTCGGGAGCGGACGGAGTTTCCGCCACTTGCCTAAAGGCGCAGTATCGCTCTTACCCTCTTGCTCCTTACGCCAGTAGTTCTTCAATGGCATCCAGTACCACAGGCAGGGGCATCCCTGTTTCCTCGGCTATTTCAGCAGGTGAGCATTCCTGTGGGATTTCATCTCTTCGCTTGAGTTGTTCGTTCACCGCTTCCTTTGGACTAGTAAACTGGTAATTATACCCAAACTTGAACTTTCCAAGTATGCCCTTCCCGACCAGAGAATTCAGCACCACTGAGGCATGCGAGGTATGCTTTAAACTCCGGAATTCATCCCCCACTTTGGCAGTAATCTCCTGAGCAGTGAGAGGTTTCCTGGCACCGAGGGCTATGTTTCTTAGCATCTCCTCTGCTCTGGTGAGCCTTGCTTCTCTCAGGGTAGAAATCTCCTTTCGTATCTCGTTAAGTTTAACGAGAAGTACATTCCTTCTTCGAGTGTCAAACAATAGCTCGCTGAGCAAGCTGGCAAGTTCTTCTCCCGCCTCATCGGTTCTCAAAAGGGCGTTCAGTTTGTCAATATTACTCAATTATCTCTACCTCGTAAATTCTGTGCTTACCCTGCCCCAAGCCCTCTTCTGCTCCTTTGTATTATAACAACCAATAATGTATTTATCAAGAGGCATATCCGCTAATCAGTCCAAGGGGTTCGGGGACAAAGAGAGGGGGGGTAGGCATTGTCAGGCACGACTTAATCTCATTTTCAATTGCTTCTCGGCCTGCCACGTCTGTATCCGTTGATGAAGTCAGAGACAGACAAATCCCTCGCCTTGCTGGTATCCGAAGCCCGGCATTGTCCACACCAGTGCATTGTTAGCATCCAAAGCGTACTCAATAACCCTCCTCTGCCCAGTCCATGGATATGTCCTTCATGGATAGTTCAGGCGTGACGGTTGGGGATTATCCACAGATGGTTCATGGAAAGACCGAGACTTTCACCATATTGCCAGGGCTCACCTTTCGTTTGGCGGGAGAGGCAAGGGTGCACTACGTTCAGACCAAGGGGGATAACCTTAGGCGAATCTCAGTGGGGT
>CAZFRL010000013.1:0-32608 GCA_964521325.1 uncultured Dehalococcoidales bacterium
GATGGGATTGCCACGCCTTCGGCTCGCAATGACAAGGGGGGTGATGTGTCACTAATCATATGAACGAGTACATGGGCTTGACAACTCAGGTGCAGCTGGTTATACTGATTATGGTCATATGTTCATAATAGCTTCTTTGCTGACAGAAGCTCGTAATACGTGATAAGGGGGATTTAAAAGCACTGTGGGCAGACAACCATTATGGCGGCGAGTAGGCTTTATACCTCAGATAACATATTTCCGGCCATCTGAGGTACCCCTGGCTCACTTGCAAGAGGTGTGCCTTTCTGTGGAGGAGGCAGAAGCGATTCGTCTCAAGGACTTGGAGGGACTGGAGCAGGAGGAATGTGCTCAAAGGATGAATATCTCCCGGACCACCTTTTCCCGCGTACTGAGTTTGGCTAGACAAAAAGTGGCTGATGCTTTACTCAATGGTAAGGCAATAAAGATTGAAGGTGGCAACTTTGAGATGGCGGTACGCCGTTTCCGCTGTGTCAACGGTCATGGTTGGGATGTGCCCTTTGAAGTCATGATAACTTCTCCCCCCCGGTTTTGCCCTACTTGTAGCACGCCAAGCATTAGGCCCCTCCAACCCTATGGACGGAGAAGAGACCGTAGAGGAGAACGTAATCAGTAAAAGGATTTAATTTGCGTTTGATTAGAATAGGTACTTGGGGCAGAGATGAAGATTCTCGATGATTTGCTTTCAGCATTGAATCTAGAGGCTAGTGTAAGGGATATACGCCAGGGGCTTTTTCATACCGGGGTGCTGACCCGCAACTGTGGGCTGGCATCAACGCTGCCTCGAGATGCCCTCCGACAGGAGGAGGGAAAGCCCGTGGTAAAGGAGCCCGGTTTCCTGCTGGAGAAAAGTGTGCTGGAACTAGTCCGAATGGCCGACTCAGAGAGCATAGCTGAGGCAGCCATCGGTATGGCAACCGTCAATTCGCTCCTCGAAATTGATGAGGAGCATTGTCTTGAGCTTAATGCTGGTGAACTTATTGCTAAAAAGGGTGTGGGTAAGAAGGTAGCCATTGTCGGGCACTTCCCCTTTATCTCTAAACTTCGCCTGGTGGTGGGAGAGCTATGGGTGATTGAGAAAAACCCGCGGGAAGACGATTTTATCGAAGCTGAAGCAGAAACCCTTATTCCACAGGCTGGTGTTGTTGGTATCACCGGTGCTGCTTTTACCAACCATACTGTTGAGCACTTGCTGGAGTTGTGTAGCCCTAAGGCCTATGTAGTCATATTGGGAGACACCACTCCCTTATCACCGCTCCTCTTTGACTACGGCGTGAATGCCATATCAGGGACAAAGGTAATTAATCCTGAGTTAGCCCTGCGCTGTGTGAGTGAGGGGGCAACCTTTCGGCAAATCAAGGGTGTCCGACGGCTGACCATGATAAGGTGAGAAATGCCAATTAAGTGAGTATTAAAGTCCAGCAGCATCTAGAACTTCAGGAACCTTTTTCTCCCAGCCGATAGCCATAATGTGCACCCCGTGACAGATGTCCCTCAGTTCCTTGATGATGTTAGCGGCAATTTCTATTCCCGTCTTGGCTTTATCTTCAGCCTCAGCCATTTTGTTAATCAACTCATCGGGCACAAAGACACCAGCTACTTTTTTATTCATATATCGTGCCATACCAGCCGATTTCAGAGGTATTATTCCAGCTAACACAGGAATATTAAATCCTTCAACCCGCTTCATAAATCTGGCAAAGGTATCAATATCATATACCGCTTGGGTCTGGAAAAACCTAGCTCCAGCCTCAATCTTTTTCTCCATCTTAATAAGCTGAAGTTCAAAGGCAGCCTCGGTATCAGCTCCAGGGTTTACTACTGCTCCGGGGAAGAAATTGGGTTTCCCTTGAAGTTCATTTCCGTTCATATCGTAGCCTTCATTTAACCTCTTTATGACCCACAGCAGCTGTACTGAATCTAAATCGTAAACTGGCTTGGCTTCAGGGTGGTCGCCGAGGGCAGGTAAATCGCCAGTGATAGCGAGGACATTTTCAATCCCTAGGACATGAGCACTTAACAGGTCCGATTGTAGTGCCAACCGGTTTCTATCTCGGCAGGTCAACTGGAATACAGGGTCAAGTCCCTTTTCTTTCAATAGGTGGCAGGTGGCTAATGAGCCCAGCCTCATTACTGAGCTTTGCTGGTCGGTAACATTAGCGGCATCCACCCTTCCCCGCAAAAGCTCAGCTATCTCATTTATCTCCGTAGTGTCAGTTCCTTTCAGCGGACCGACCTCAGCTGTTACCACAAACTTCCCTGCCTCCAAAAGTGGTTGTAAGCTCATTCTCTCTTTCTCCTTCTGCTCTTAGCTAGTTTGTTCTAATGCCCACAGGGATGTAGCCATGGTTTTAACATCGGGCATCATCTTACTATAATCCTTGGGGGCAATAAATCGGCTCAGTTTATCCAGCTGATTTAATCCTTTTAGTCTCTCGTAGATTAATTCCCAGCCACAATCTTTCTCAGGAGCAAGCTCACATTTCCCGTTAGACGCACCACCACAAGCACCGTTAATTAGTCCTTTGGTGCAGGCAGTGAGTGGGCATATTCCTCCGGTGTAATCCAGTAAACAATCACCACATTCCAGGCACCTCTCTTTACCTTTCCACTCCCCTCGGCTTCCACCTAAAGAGATGGTGTTGCAAGCCGGGTGGCAGACCTTGTTTACTGCTGCCGATACTGCTTGAACACCAATGCCGCAGGTCATAACCAATATAGAATCTGCTGCCTCAACATCTTTGGTCTTTGGTCTTAGCCGTGATTTTACCAGAGCTTTCTCGCATAGGAAGTCAATTACCATAGTTCCGGTAATCTTTTTACCTGCTGCCTCTAGCTTACTTTTCATCTCCTTAACTTGAACTGGCCCACCTGTGCCGGAGGCCTCGGCGCAGCCATTACAGCCTAAAATGAAGATACTGTTGTCACCATCCAAGCCACCCAAAATTTCCTCCCATGGTTTTTGCTCTGAAACAATCATCTTCCCTCCTTATTTTAACAGACCCAACTTCCGCTACCCCCATTCCACTTTAGCCTTCTTTATTCTGTGAACTCCTTAATCTCTGCCGAAAAACTATGTTTTCCAGCCGTCTTTTAATGGCTACCGGTCCAAATTTTTGACCTTTACGCGTGATTAGTGAACGGCACAAGCCATGCAAGGGTCGAAAGAACGAACAATGCGCACGATTTCGAAGGGATTATTTTTATCTCCTATCTTGGTGCCGATTATAGCCTGTTCAATAGGACCTGGGTTTCCATTGTTATCCTGGGGGGAGGCATTCCAGGTGGTAGGCACCACACACTGGTAGTTAGCTATCTTTTGGTCTTTTATCTCCAGCCAATGCCCCAGAGCGCCTCGAGCGGCTTCAGTCAACCCTACCCCTGTACTTTCTTCAGGGATAGTATACTCAACGTAGGTGGGTTCTCCTGGCTTTAGCTCCAGAAGCCATTTATCCATACTATCAGCGATGTACTTGGCGGATAAAGCTCGGGCTAGGTGGCGACCCAGGACGGAGAAAAGGACTGAAGGTGGGGCCTTTAGCTGAGCCAGAGAGGAATCTACCAGGTCTTTCATTGTTGGGTCACCATGGACATAGGTGACTGCCACCCTGGCTAGCGGGCCAACCTCATAGACCTTTCCGTCGTAGCGGGGCGATTTTACCCATGAATAGGCTCCTTCCTTGCCATACTCTGGCTTGGTCTCTCCTTGAGTTGGGTGTCGACCCGATGATGAATTCTGATACCATGAGTGCTTTACACCCTCGGTAATCTTTGTTATATCTAATTTCCCCGGCTTGAGGTCAGCCGAGGTAACTCCCTGCCGAAACAGCCTCTTTCTTTGGGTTAGGTCTGGATTTTTATCTTCTAGGTCGTAGGCACCATAGGAGAGGAGGTTTTTACAACCTACCCCAATTTCAAAGTAATCGGGATAGGCACTGGCGACGGCTAATACATCAGGGATATAAGCATTATTAATGAAATCCTGTAATTGCCTTAATTTCCACAAGAAGGAGAGTATCTTATCAACGGTAGGTGGAGTGGTAACTCCACCGGGGATAACCCCCACACTGTGCGGGATTTTGCCACTAAAGGTACTTACCATCTCGTGTCCTAGCCGTCGAATGTCAAGGGCTTTGACATAGTGGGCTACTGCCTGCTCATTTACTTCAGGCGGGAGGCGATAGTCTCCTTCATAACGGGGAAGGAAGGGACCTGGCTCGCCTCGGGCGATAAAATCTTTTATAGAATTGAGGTTGGAGTCTTGGCCATCATAGTCAGCTAATTTGGTAACATCCACGTAGTCAAGCGCTGCAAGGTGATAGAAGTGGAGAATGTGGTCTTGAACAACATGCGCCCCCTGGATAAGGTTTCTGATGATTCGAGCATTGGGTGGTATCTTATCGGCAATGCCAAAGGCACTATCCAGGTTCAAAGCAGCAGCTATACCATGGGATTGGGGGCAAACCCCGCAAATCCGCTGGGTTATCACCTGGGCATCCCGAGGGTCTCTGCCTCTAAGGATAAGCTCAATCCCTCGAAAAAGGGTGCCTGAACTTTTCGCATCCTTAACTACCCCATCTTCTACCACTGTCTCAATCTTCAGGTGGCCTTCAATTCTGGTTACCGGGTCAATTACTATCTTTGTCCCCATTATTTCTCCTCCTTACTAGATGCCCAGTAAGCTCCTATTACCGGCAGTTCAACATCCTTGAGCTTTTCATAGAAAGGTGCTACTAGGTCGGGAAATTCAGGTTGGGTACAGCCATTACATGGAGCACCGGCGCCAATAACCCAATTTGTTCCATTATTCCACTGCCTCAGCGGGCAGTCAGCGTAGGTTATTGGTCCTTTACATCCCAGCTCATACAAGCATCCTTCATCGCCAGGCTTCTTGGCAAATTTACCTTCATCGAAGTAGGCACGGCGTGGGCAATTCTCATGGATTAATTTACCGTAAAAAGCCAGAGGCCTCAGGTTATCATCAAGGTCTTCGGCTTTAGGCAGACCATTCAAAATGATACTGCCTACTGTGCCCACGAACCAGTCGGGGTGAGGAGGACAACCGGGAATATTCACTATCGGTTTGGTTATATTTCTGGAGTCCAGGACTGCCTTAACTGGCTGGCAACCGGTAGGGTTAGGGGCACCGGCTGGAATCCCGCCAAACGAAGCACAGGTTCCTACGGCTAGCACCGCCATGGCATTTTGAGCCAGCTCGGCTAATCTGTCTGCCATTTTAACCGGTTTGCCATTTCGCTCACCGATAACCCCATAAATGGCATCGGTAGCAGTGGGAACTGCTCCTTCGGCAACTAATATATAACCATCTTTCTTTTCTTTAGCTGTTTCCTCCATTATCTTAATTGCCGGCTCTCCGGCTCCAGCCATTATGGTGGCATGAAACCTTAGATTTATATGCACTCCCGGAACTATCTGGTCAATCAGTATATTCTTAATGGTGGGACTGGCTGAATTCAGTAAAGAAACTGAGCAACCGGTGCAAGCTGCCATTTGCAACCATATTACTGGAATTTCATTAACCATTGAATCTGATTCCCCCTTTCCAGAGTTTGGGGTCTTTGGACTTTTGCCCGTGTCCGGTCATTACTTCGCCTCCTTCTCTTTTCGCTAGTTTGTTCCTATGCCCACGCAAACGCCAATTCAGGGTTTCACTTTTGACTTTCTGCTTCGTCTTGCCTGTGGAGTTTCACTTTTGACTTCCTGCTTCGCCTTGCCTGTGGAGTTTAACACTTCGCTAGGTGAGATTATATTAAGATGTAGCTGTAGCCTCTTCCCCCCAACCCTTCATATCACCTGAATGTTATCACAAACTTGCTTATTTGACAATCCTGTGTACTCGTTCATATGATTAGTGACACATCATCCCCCTTGTTATTGCGAGCCGAAGGCGTGGCAATCCCATCCTAGAGATTGCTTCAGCACTTTGTGCCTCGCAATGACACAAAGGACTACTAGGGCATGTTCCCAATTTATAATCATGCCAACTTGCAATAGAGGACACCTTATACTTTGAAGTGTCACCTATCTATCTGAACTAGCTCAGATGTTTGCCATCATTGTTCCTGTGATGATAAAGTGTGAAGTGAAATAGAGGGATTGTATATGAAAATACTGGTAACCAATGACGATGGAATATCTGCCGAAGGGCTATGGGTGTTGGTTAGGGAGCTAACCAACATTGCCAAGGTAGTAGTCGTAGCTCCATATGGCGAGCAGAGTGGTGTAGGCACCGCAGTTACCCTGCGCCAACCGCTAAGAGCCCAGAAAGTGAGACCAGTGGTACCTGAAGTAGAGACCTACTCAGTAGAGGGCACTCCTAGTGATAGCGTTATTCTGGCTTTGAGTAAATTGGTTAAAAGCGAGATAGACCTGGTTGTTTCGGGCATAAACCCGGGACCGAATCTTGGCGATAATGTGTTAGTCTCAGGGACAGTAGGTGCTGCCCTACAGGGTTACCTGCATGGTTTACCTGCCCTTGCCATATCAATGAACGGAGCGGACAGCCTCTACCTGGATAGTGCGGCTAAACTAGCCGTATTATTAGCTAAAAAGATAGGTTCCAATACCTTGCCCAGAGATGTCTTCCTCAATGTAAACCTGCCTAATTTACCTTTGGCAAAAATCAGAGGGGCAGAGATTACCCAGTTAGCCAATGAGAGCCATATTGACACGGTTGAAGAAGGACACGATGCTAGACAAAAATACTTTTGGCTGGTGCGCCAGAAGGCAAATAAAGATGCGGTTGAGAAAAGTGATGTGTGGGCGATGGAGCAAGGTAATATCTCCATCACGCCCTTGCATACCTGTCTATTTGGTAAACCGCCACTCCCCATTTTGGATAGCCTGTGTTTTGACCTTCTTCAGGAGCTCCAGCAATACTAGTTGTTGACAGTCGACCTTCAATTATGGTAGAGTACCAGATTAGTCGATAGTTTATGGATTGAGATTTAGTGCGGAGGTCAAGGCTGTGGCTTTGAATGGATGAGCTAAGGCTCATCCATTAACATTGTGTGAGATAGGAGGAGAGCAAGTGCCGACTATTAATCAGCTTGTCCGTAAAGGACGCAAGAAGGTTGTCCAGAAAGCCAAAGCGCCAGCATTGCGCCTTAGTTATAATGCTTTGAAGAATAAGACGATGCTGGGGAAGGGCTCTCCACAGAAGCGGGGGGTTTGTGTTCAGGTTAAGACTACCACTCCGAAGAAGCCCAACTCAGCACTGCGCAAGATAGCCAGGGTGCGGCTGAGCAATGGGATTGAGGTAACAGCTTATATTCCCGGTGAGGGGCATGAGTTGCAGGAACACTCTGTGGTTCTAATTCGCGGAGGGCGGGTGAAGGACTTACCCGGTGTTCGTTATCATATTATCCGGGGAGCACTGGATGCCAGTGGTGTGGCTAACCGTCGTCAAGGTCGTAGTAAATATGGAAGCAAACGAACCGTAGGCTTGGCTGAGGCTGAGTAGATACGGAGGTAAAAAATGCCAAGGCGAACTCGAGTCGTAAAGAGAGAGATAGCTCCTGACGCTAAGTATCAAAGTGTAACCGTAGCCAGATTGATTAACAAGGTGATGATGCGTGGTCAAAAAAGGAGGGCGGAAAGAATTATGTATGATGCCCTGCAGATTATGGAGCAGAAGGAGCAGAAACCACCGCTCACTGTTTTAGAACAGGCACTGAGAAATGCGTCTCCTCTGCTCAGAGTTAAGCCACGCCGGGTTGGGGGTGCCACCTATCAGGTGCCACTGGAGGTTAGTCCTGAGCTTAGTCTTTCCTTGGCTATGCGCTGGTTAATAAAATCAGCCAGAGCCAGGGATGGCAAATCTATGGCGGAAAAGCTGGCGGCTGAACTTATAGATGCCTCAAAAGGGCAGGGAGTAACAGTTAAAAAACGTGATGATACGCATAAAATGGCTGAGGCTAATAGAGCCTTTGCTCACTACAGATGGTAAAGGGTTAATCATTATTGGTGATTAGTGCAAATGTTATGGTAGAAAAAGCAGTAAAGTTCAAGGCAAAGGATATGACCATGCCTGAGCGTTTCCCATTAGAGCGTATACGGAATATAGCTATTATCGCTCACATTGATGCCGGTAAGACTACTGTCACGGAGCGGATACTATATTATACTGGTCGTACCTATAAGATTGGCGAGGTGGACGAAGGAACGGCAGTGATGGACTGGATGGAGCAGGAGAGAGAGCGAGGTATCACCATCACGGCAGCGGCTACTACTTGTTATTGGCGAGACCACCGCATCAATATTATTGATACTCCAGGGCATGTGGATTTTACGGCTGAGGTGGAACGCTGCCTTAGAGTATTGGATGGCGGAGTAGTCGTTTTCGATGCCGTGGCTGGGGTTGAGGCTCAATCAGAGACGGTATGGCGACAGGCTGATAGATATAACGTACCCAGGATTTGCTTCATTAATAAGATGGACAGAATAGGTGCCGATTTTGATCGTAATTTATCTATGATTGAACAGCGATTACATGCCAAGCCTTTGCCCATACAATTACCTTTAGGCAGCGAAACCTCGTATACCGGTATTATTGACCTGGTAGAGAACAGGGCATGGACTTTTGACGGGAATCCTGATTCAGAACCGCTGGAAATAGCTATTCCTGAGTCAGAGCAGGCAAAATGTATTAAGTTTCGTCAGGCATTAATTGAAAAATTGGCTGAATTTGATGACCATATTATGACAGCTTATCTTGAGGGAGATAGTGTTTCCCCGATTGAGTTAAGACAAGCCGTGAGAAGGATAATCCTGGCTAATAAAGGGGTACCTGTTCTTTGCGGCAGTGCGTTGAGACATAAAGGTATTCGATCATTACTTGATGCTATTGTAAGCTACCTTCCGTCTCCATTAGATATGCCGCCAGTACGGGCTATTGATACCCGACTGGGAACCGAAGTGACTCGACCGTCTAGAGATGATGCCCCCTTTTCAGCGTTGGCTTTTAAGGTGGTTTCTGACCCTTTTATGGGTAGACTGGTCTATTTTCGAGTGTATTCTGGCAGAGTAAGGGCTGGAGCACAAATATTTAATTCAACGAGAGGTAAAAAGGAGCGTATTGGGCGGCTATTGTTAATGCATGCCAGTCATCGTGAGGAGGTAAGTGAGGCAGACACCGGAGCTATCGTAGCTACATTAGGTCTTAAGGATACCTTTACCGGGGATACCTTGTGCACTCCCTCTCAATCGGTAATTCTTGAATCTATCCGATTCCCTGAGCCAGTGCTGTCTGTTGCCATCGAGCCCAAAACCAGGGCTGACCAGGACAGGATAGGGGAAGCCCTAAGCAAGCTGGCTGAGGAAGACCCTACCTTTAAGGTAGATTATAACCAGGAGACGGGACAGACGGTCATTTCGGGCATGGGTGAGCTTCACTTGGAGGTTCTGGTAAGTAGATTGCTTAGTGAATTTAGAGTGGGGGCAAGTGTGGGTAGGCCACAGGTTGCCTATAAGGAGACAATTACTATACCAGTACAAGCTGAAGGAAGATTTGTTCAGCAAACTGGGGGACATGGTCAATATGGTCATGTCTGTCTTGAGCTTGAACCTGTGGAGCGTGGCGGCGGCTTTCAGTTTATAGACCGTATTAAAAGTGGGGCTATACCTAAGCAATATATCGCAGCAACAGGGGTGGGCGTTAAAGAGGCTATGGAGAGCGGGGTAGTGACTGGCTATCCAGTGGTTGATATTAAAGCCACTCTCTATGATGGTAGTTATCATGAGGTTGACTCTTCAGAAATAGCTTTTAAGATGGCTGGCTCAAAGGCGCTAAAGAACGGTGTTATTAAAGGTAAACCTGTTCTTCTGGAGCCTATTATGAGGCTAGAGATAATTTCGCCGGGGCAGTTTCTCGGTGATATAATAGGTGACCTCAATTCAAGGCGGGGGCACATTGAAGCTATTGAGACACAATATGCCGGAATGTGTACCATTCGTTGTCTTGTACCCTTGGCTGAGACCTTTGGCTATACTACCAGTCTTAGGTCACTGACTCAGGGCAGGGCTACTCACACTATGGAATTTTATCAGTATCGGGAGCTACCGGCTGAATTGGCAAGGCAGATTAAGGCTGTGGGGAGAAGATATGCCTAAGCAGAAGATTCGTATCAAGCTAAAGAGTTTTGACCACAAGATACTTGACCAATCTGCCCAGCAGATTGTGGGGGTAGTGGAAGCTACCGGGGCAGTTGCTGTTGGACCGGTGCCTCTGCCAACCCTTATCCAGAAATTTAGCGTTATCCGCTCCCCATTTATAGATAAGGACTCACAGGAACAGTTTGAGATTCGAACCCATAAGCGTCTTATTGATATTGTCGAGACATCTTCAAAAACGATAGACGCCCTGACCAAGTTAAACCTGCCTTCAGGGGTTGAAATAGATATTAAGTTGTAACGAGGATGCCACAAGATATGATTCAAGGTATTATAGGCAGAAAGCTGGGTATGACTCAGGTATTTGGAGGCGATGGTAAAGCGGAGGTAGTAACCGCTATTGAGGCTGGTCCATGCGCAGTAATACAGGTTAAGACCAGGGATAAGGAAGGCTATAACGCTATCCAGCTTGGGTTTGGCGAGGCAAAACGACTTAACTCTCCACAGAAGGGGCATCTCAAGGAGATGGGTCAGTTTAGGTATCTTCGCGAGTTCAGGGTGGATGATAATGAAGCTATTGAGGTGGGGCATAAGATTGATGTTAGCCTGTTTGAGGCAGGTGATATAGTTGATATTACTGGGGTGTCAAAGGGTAAGGGCTTTGCCGGTGTGGTAAAACGCCATCATTTTGCTGGTGGCCCCAAGACGCATGGGCAGTCTGACCGCCATCGTGCCCCAGGCTCTATAGGGGCTACCACCTCTCCTGGTAGGGTGCTCAAGGGGACGCGGATGGCAGGACATATGGGGAATGAGCAGGTGACGGTGCGTCATCTAGAGGTATTTGAAGCCGACCCAGCTCGTAACCTATTGTTGATTAAGGGGGCAGTACCCGGAGCCAAGAATGGGCTGCTGCTAATAAAGAAATCAGGCGGGAGGAAGTAAGGAAGTGCAGGTTCCTGTGTATAACCTTGCCGGGGAGGTAGTCAAACATATTGAGATAAGCGACCAAGTTTTTGCTGTGCCGTTTAATCAGGCGGTGGTGCATCAGGCGATGGTCAGGCAGCAGGCAAATGCTCGCCAGGGAACATCTAGCACTAAAACTCGTAGTGAGGTTTCCGGTGGTGGTCGGAAGCTTTTTCGGCAGAAGCATACTGGTTTGGCTCGAGCTGGTGGCCGGAGATCACCACTGCGCCGTGGAGGAGGTATTACTTTTGGTCCTAAGCCAAGGAGCTACCGACAGGCAATGCCTAAAAAGATGCGCCAATTAGCTCTAAGGTGTGTCCTATCGGCTAAGGCTGGAGATGAAGAGCTGATGGTTTTGGAGCAACTAAACTTTCCTGAGCCTAAGACTAAGGAGATGGTACGGGTTTTGACGGCATTAGGTATAAATTCTTCGGCTCTTATCGTTACTGATAAACCGGAGGAAAATGTGGTTAAATCAGCTCGTAATATAGCCGGGATTAACATAATGCCAGCCAGTCTAATCAATGTGGTTGACATTCTTTCCAATAAGATGTTATTGATGACTGAGGCTGCGGTGCGCAAAGCAGAACAGTTGTGGGGTAAAGAGCGTCTCGAGGAGAGAAGTAGTGCATCTTTATGAAGTATTACGGCGTCCGTTAGTAACTGAGAAAAATACTGCTCTTCAAGCTGAGGGTAAGTATGTCTTTGAGGTAGCTGGGGGGGCTAATAAGCACCAGATTAAGCAGGCTGTAGAAAAGGCATATAAGGTCGATGTGACAGCGGTTAATGTAATGACAGTACCGGGTAAGAAGCTAAGGTTGAGGCGGCAAGAAGTGTTGACCCGGTCGTGGAAAAAGGCGATAGTTACCCTCAAGCCAGGGGACAAGATAGAACTCTTTGAAGGGGTATAAAATTTGTGAAGGAGGAGCCTGAGTGGGGCTAAAGATACATCGTCCAACTTCTCCCGGTAGGCGGGGTATGAGTGGCTCTACCTTTGAGGAGATAACTAAAGGTAAGCCGGAGAAATCACTGTTGTTACCGCTTAAAAAGAGGGCGGGGCGTAATAGTCAGGGTAGGATAACTGTTCGCCACCGGGGTGGTGGGGCAAAGCGGCGACTTCGTATTATTGACTTTAAGCGGGATAAGATTGATGTTCCGGGCAGGGTAGCTGCCATTGAATATGACCCTAACCGCTCGGCTCGCATTGCCCTCATTAACTATGCTGATGGGGAAAAGCGTTACATCCTTGCCCCTGTCGGACTTAGTGTTGGGGATGTGATAAAGTCGGGTAGCGAGGCTGAGGTTAAACCTGGTAATACCTTGCCCTTGAAGCTAATCCCGAGTGGCACATTGATACATAATATTGAATTGGAGAGTGGGAGGGGTGGACAGCTAGTGCGGAGTGCCGGGGCTGCGGCTCAACTAATGGCAAAGGAGGGTGAATACGCCTTGGTTCGGTTACCGTCTAGTGAGATGCGGCGTATTCGTAGTGAGTGTTTGGCTACTATTGGTCAGGTAGGGAATATTGACCATCAGAGTATTAAGTTGGGCAAAGCCGGTCGTAAGCGATGGTTGGGCTGGCGACCCTCGGTGAGAGGTTCGGCTATGAGTCCGCGCGACCATCCTCATGGTGGGGGGGAAGGTAGGTCACCGGTGGGCCTGCCTGGGCCTAAAACGCCATGGGGTAAGCCAGCCCTAGGCTATAGAACTCGCAAACCTAAGGCGTCAGATAAAATGATTGTTATGCGTAGGGGGAAATAGGCAGCATGTCAAGGTCAATTAAGAAGGGACCAGCCGTTGATGCTAAACTGCTAAAGAGAGTGGAGACGCTTAACCGTTCTGGTGAGAAGGCAGTAATTAAAACCTGGTCACGTTGGTCTACTATCCTGCCTCAGATGGTAGGGCTTACTATCGGGGTACACAATGGGCGAAGACATGTGCCCATTTTTATTACTGAAAATATGGTAGGTCACAAATTAGGTGAGTTTGCTTTAACTCGAACCTTTAGAGGGCATGTGGCTAGGGCAGAAAAAATTACTCAGGTGAGAAAGAGAACGTAGTCACAGATGGAAGTAAGAGCTATAGCTAAAGATACCGGTGTATCACCTCGTAAGGTGCGTCCGCTGGTAGATATGGTGCGAGGCAAGAAGGTGGATGAGGCGCTGACAATACTCAAGTTTACCTCAACACCGACGGCTCAGGTTGTAGCCAAGGTGATAAAATCGGCGGGGGCTAATGCTGAGAATAATTTTCAGATGTCACCGTCAGATTTGAAGATTGTTGATATCTTTGCTGATAAGGCACGAACTCTGAAGAGGTATCGCCCCCGGTCTCGAGGGCGAACAAGCCCTATACTTAAGCGTTCTAGTCATATTACAGTCATTGTTGCTGAGCAGGAGGAATAATTGGGACGTAAAGTTCACCCTATAGGCTTTAGAACTGGTATTATTCGTGATTGGCAAGCAAAATGGTATGCTGATAAGCATTATGTGGACTTCTTACATGAAGACCTGAAGCTTCGACAGGCTATCCAATCTAGGTATAATGAAGCCGGTATCTCTCTGGTGGAGATTGAGCGTCAGGCAAACAAGGTGTCAGTAACTATCCATACTGCTCGGCCTGGTGTTGTCATTGGGCGGGGAGGGCAACGAGTTGATGAGGTGAGGCACTACCTTGAGGACCTTGTTGGGAAGAGGATTCAATTGAATATCGTGGAGATTCAGCAGCCTGAGCTAGATGCTCATTTGGTAGCTAAGTCAGTGGCTGAGCAGATTGAACGCCGTGTTGCTTTCCGAAGAGCTATGAAACAGGCAATTTTTCGCACTATTCAGGCTGGGGCTAAGGGGGTGAGAATCAGTTGTGCTGGCAGATTGGGTGGTGCCGAGATAGCTCGGCGCCAGACTATGCATGAGGGACAAGTCCCATTGCATACGATACGAGCTGATATTGATTATGGCTTTACCGAGGCACGTACTACCTTAGGTCGGATTGGGGTAAAGGTCTGGATATATAAGGGTGATATTCTTCCCGAACCTAGGGCTCAGGTGGTTGAGGAGGAAGCGGCTGAATTAGCTGCCGGTGAGAGCACAGAGGCACCAGCCGCCACAGAACCAGAGGCAGAGGTGGCTAAACCAGAGGCAGATGTAAGCCCGGAGGAGAAGGAAGTTACTCTACCCGAGGGTGAGGCAGTTGAGGAGGAAGCGGCTGAATTAGCTGCCAGTGAGAGCACAGAGGCACCAGCCACCACGGAACCAGAGGCAGAGGTGGCTAAGCCGGAGGCAGATGTAAGTACGGAGGAGAAGGAAGTTACTCTACCCGAGAGTGAGGCAGTTGAGGAGGCAGTGGCTGAATTAGCTGCCAGTGAGAGCACAGAGGCACCAGCCACCGCGGAGCCGGAGGGAGAGGTGGCTAAACCAGAGGCAGATATCAGCCTGGAGGAGAAGGATGTTACAACCGAAGCGGGTGAAATACCGCAAGACTCATAAAGGACGCCGTCGGGGTAAGGCTCAGGTGGGGAGTACAATTGTTTTTGGTGATTTTGCTTTGCAGGCACAAGAGTCAGCCTGGGTTACTAATCGGCAAATTGAGGCAGCACGCCGGGCTATGACTCGTTATGTACGCCGTGGTGGGAGCATCTGGATACGTGTTTTCCCGGATAAATCAGTTACCAAGAAGCCGGCAGAGACCCGCATGGGTGGGGGTAAGGGTTCCCCAGACCGCTGGGTAGCTGTAGTTAAACGGGGAAGAATTCTATTTGAAATGGGGGATGTTGGGGAGGAAATAGCCAAGGAGGCGATGCGTCTAGCTTCACACAAGCTACCAGTAAGCACCAAATTTATAGTAAGAGAAACCGGCGTAGCCGTTGACAGTGATTCTGAGAATGAGGAGCTAATACAAGTTGAAGGTTGAGGAAATTCGAGCCCTCAGCGCTGAGGAGTTGGCGAAGCAATTGGAGACAGCTCATCAGGAGTTGTTTGACCTTCGGTTTCGCTTGGCTACCAAGCAGTTGGTGAACCACCGCCAGATTCCGATGGTTAAAAAGAGAATTGCCCAGCTGAAGACTATAATGAGGGAGAGGGAACTAGGTATAAGGTAATATAGGCTTAGCATGTTATATCGGCTATATCCAGGCTAAGCTAGGATAGAGGGATTTATTCTATGGAGATGAAGCGCAAAACCAGGATTGGTAGGGTGGTGAGTGATAAGATGGATAAAACAGTGGTTGTGGCTGTGGAAACACCAAGGTGTCATCCACTATATAAGAAGACTATTAAGAGAACGGTTAAACATAAGGCTCATGATGGAAATAATGAGTGTAGGATAGGAGATATGGTAAGGATTGTGGAAACTCGTCCACTCTCAAGGCTTAAACGGTGGCGAGTAGCTGAGATAATAACCAAGGGGAAGGTAGTGGAGGTTAAACCTGGAGAAATAACCTGAAATTTGTTTTTAGGATAGAATTATATGATTCAACCCTATACCAGAGTTAAGGTGGCAGATAATACCGGTGCCCGCCAGATTATGTGCATTAGCGTTTTGGGTGGCACAAGGAGAAGGTATGCTCGGGTGGGTGATATTATTGTGGCTTCGGTCAAACGGGCAATCCCCGGGGGGGCAGTGAAGGAGGGGGACGTAGTCAGGGCGGTTGTCATTCGCTGTGCCCAGCAATATCGCCGTCCCGACGGCTCTTATATTAGGTTTGATGAAAATGCGGCTGTGATTCTTACTGATAAGAATAACCCTAAAGGGACCCGAATATTTGGACCAGTAGCTAGGGAGTTGAGAGAGAAAAATTTTACTAAGATTATCTCACTGGCACCTGAGGTCCTATAAGGTTAAGAGGCTATGAAGATTAGAAAGAACGATACTGTACTGGTTATCGCCGGTAAGGATAGGGGCAAAAAGGGTAAAGTGCGTTTTGCCTATCCCAAGGAGGAACGGGTATTAGTTGAGGGTGTCAACTTTATCAAAAGGCATACCAGGGCAACCGGGGGAGTTAGGCAGGCGGGCATAATAGAGCGGGAGTCACCAATTCGTATGTCGAATGTTATGCTACTGTGCAATAAGTGTAATCGTCCAACTCGAGTTGGTTTCCGATTTTTAGAGGACGGTAGGAAGATTCGATTTTGCCACCGATGTTTAGAGGTGATTGATTAGATGGCAGGGCTGAAGGAGAGATATAAAAAAGAGGTTATCCCGGCCCTAATGAAGCGTTGTGGGTATAAGAATGTAATGCAGGCACCGCGTCTGGATAAGATTATGCTTAGTATTGGCATGGGTGAGGCAATTCAGAATGCTAAGGCTCTGGAAGCAGCGGAGAGAGACCTAGCTGCTATTTCAGGGCAACACCCGGTAACCACCCGAGCTAAGAAATCTATCGCTTCCTTCAGATTGAGGGCAGGGATGCCTATCGGGTTAAAGGTAACCCTACGAGGGGAGCGTATGTATGACTTTTTTGACAAGTTGGTAAATGTTGTCTTACCCCGTGTCCGGGAGTTTCAGGGGGTTTCCCGAAATTCCTTTGATGGTAGAGGCAACTATACCTTGGGGCTTAGGGAACAGATTGCCTTTCCTGAGATTGACTACGACCATATAGACAAATTACGGGGATTAGAGGTATCAATTATCACTACGGCTGAGAAAGATGAGGAAGGCAGGCACCTTCTGGAATTATTAGGTATGCCTTTCATCAAGGATTAAAGTGGGGTATGAATGGCTAAGAAGTCGAAAGTTGTAAAGTCGGAGCGCCCGGCTAAATATAAGGTGCAGCAGCACAATCGGTGTTATTTGTGCGGTCGGCCTCGAGCCTATATTCGCAAGTTTGGCTTGTGTCGCATATGTTTTCGTAAGCTGGCTCTTGCCGGGCAGATTCCCGGGGTGAGAAAATCAAGTTGGTAATAATGAGCTTAGATAGAGGGGGTAAGGGTGACTATCTCTGATCCAGTTGCAGATATGCTAACCTTAATACGCAATGCCATTATGGCAAAGCATGATTTTGTGCTGATACCATCCTCGAGGATGAAGCTGTCTATAGCTAGAATCCTTAAAGGGGAGGGTTTTATTAGTGATTATGAAGTGCTTAAGGATAAGTCGCATCGGGCAATTAAGATTTACCTCAAATATGGCGACAAGAATAAATCAGTCCTTTCTGGATTAGAACGAGTAAGTAAGCCCGGGCTAAGGGTATATGTTCAACAGAAGGAGATTCCCCGGGTTTATGGTGGCTTGGGCATTGCTATTGTTTCTACACCTAAGGGGGTAATGACCGGACAGCAAGCCTGGCGTCAGGGACTTGGTGGCGAGCTTTTATGTTATATATGGTAAAACATGGCTAGGTTCTGTTATAAGCAACATGGCTAAGGAGCAAGGGGGGTAAACTATCATGTCTAGAGTGGGGCGGATGCCGATAGCTGTGCCGGAGGGTGTGGCGGTAAATATTAAGCAGGATGAGGTGATTGTAACCGGTCCTAAGGGGGAGCTTCGTTACCATTTCAACCCTGATATGTCTATTACCCTAAGCGATAATAGCTTAATAGTATCGCGACCCAGTGATAATAGGGTGCATCGCTCCTTGCACGGACTGACACGAAGTCTTCTGGCTAACATGGTGGAGGGGGTGAGTAAGGGCTTTGAAAAGAGCCTTGAAATAGTGGGCGTGGGTTATCGGGCACAAGAAGCAGGGGATAAGCTGATAATTAATGTCGGCTATTCACATCCGGTGGAGGTATCACCGCTACCAGGCGTGTCCTTAGCTATAGAAGGAGCGAATCGGATTAAGGTTACCGGAATTGATAAAGAAGTAGTTGGCGAGATGGCAGCTAAGATTCGGGCTATTCGCCCCCCTGATACCTATAAAGGTAAGGGGATTAGATACGCCGGGGAATCGGTTCGACTTAAAGCAGGCAAGGCTATAAGCAGGAAGGTGTAATGGCTAAAAATAAGTTAGTAGCCCGTCAAAGCAGGCACAACCGGGTGAGAGCTAAGGTGGAAGGCACAACCTCTAGACCTAGATTGTGTGTTTTCCGTAGCTTGAATCATACTTATGCTCAGATTATTGATGATTCGGAGGGGCACACGCTGACCTCGGCATCAACCCTTGACCCGGAGATAAAAGAGGAGGCAGCGGGCAAAATGAAGACGGGTAATGCAGAGCTCGTAGGTTTGGCAGTAGCTAAGCGGGCACTGGCTAAAGGAATAAACCAAGTAGTTTTCGACCGTGGTGGGTATAAATATCACGGCAGGGTTAAAGCGCTCGCTGAGGCAGCTCGGCAGGCAGGATTGAAATTTTAAGCGGGAAGGTTTTAGGTAGGTGAAGCAGCCAATAAGCAGGATAGACCCAACAGAATTGGCACTAAATGACAAGCTGATCTATATCAATCGAGTGTCTAAGGTAGTGAGGGGAGGCAGACGGCTCAGGTTTAGCGCCTTGGTAGTAACCGGGGATGGTAATGGACATGTAGCTATTGGTGTGGGTAAGGCTAATGAGGTGCCAGCAGCAATTAACAAGGCTAATGCTATTGCCAGAAAGAGTTTGATTAAGGTACCATTGGCTGGTACTACTATTCCCCATGAAATAAGGGTTAAGTTTGGCGCAACTAAGGTCTTACTAAAGCCAGCATCACCAGGCACAGGTATTATTGCCGGAGGTAGTATCCGGGCTGTGCTTGAGGCATCTGGAATTAAGGATGTTCTGACTAAATCACTGGGCAGCTCGAATAGGATTAACATGGCTAAGGCTACGGTGCTTGCCCTCAGTCAGCTTAAAGAGCCAAAGGAGGAGCTGGCTAAACGAAAGCCGACTGAAATTGAGGAGGAGGTAACTGTTGGTTAAGCTGAGTATTACCTGGGTCAAGAGTGGCATTGGCTATGCAGAGGTTCAAAAAAGAACACTGAAGGCTCTTGGTCTTACTCGGTTAAATCAGAGTGTTGTCCATGATGATTCGGCCTCAGTCCGGGGTATGATTAATAAGGTGAGACATCTGATTAGGGTAGAGGAGAAAAGCTCGTGAGGCAGGATAAACTGGCTCCAGCCCCAGGCTCTAAAAAAAACAGGAAGCGAGTAGGACGTGGGGATGGTAGTGGGCATGGCACTTATTCGGGGCGCGGTTGTAAGGGGCAGAAGTCTCGCTCCGGCTATAATATATCCCGTGGCTTTGAAGGCGGGCAGTTACCTTTAATTCAGCGTTTGCCACGAAAGCGTGGCTTTGTCAATATTTTTAAGACAAAGTATAACTTGGTTAATATAAATGAGCTTAGTATCTTTGAGTCGGGGAGTGAGGTAACACCAGAGAAATTGGTGGAGACTGGGGTGATAAAATCGCTACGGCACCCGATTAAGATTCTGGCTAATGGTGATATTACCTATCCCCTGGTGATAAAGGCAAATAAGTTCTCGGCTGCAGCTAAAGCTAAGATTGAGGCGGCCGGGGGCAGGGCAGAGGAGTTGGGGCATGCGGCAGAGGCAAACTAGACCACGATTGCTTCAGGCAATGGTTAATGCCTTCCACTTGCCTGACCTGAGGCGCCGGATTCTCATTACCTTAGGTATTTTGGTAATCTTTCGCTTCGTGGCTCATGTACCCCTTCCCGGGGTAGACGCCATTGCATTGCAGCAGTTGTTTGAGCGTAACGCCCTATTGGGCATGCTTGATATGTTTAGTGGCGGTGCCTTGAGGTACTATAGCGTGGCAGCTTTGGGGGTTTATCCCTATATAACGGCATCAATTATTATGACGCTGCTAGTGCCGGTTATTCCACGGCTGCAGGCCATTTCTCAGGAAGGGGAGGCTGGTAGGAATAGGATTAACCAGATTACCCACTGGCTGACTGTACCTCTGGCCGGTCTTTCAGGCTATGGGCAGTTGGTTTATCTCCAGCGCGAGGGTGTTGTCGGTAGCACCGCTGCACTGCCAATGATAGCCATGGTTGTGTCAATGATAGCTGGCACCCTATTCTGTGTCTGGTTAGGCGAGCTTATTACTCAATATGGTATTGGTAATGGTATATCTATAATAATCTTTGGTGGTATTGTGGCTGGTCTATGGGAAATGGCTGGTCAGGCAAGCTTTGAAGCTACGTCAAACCCCGGTGGTTTAGCCGTTTATATTCTCATAGCCTTGGCTACTGTTGCTTTCATAGTTCTCTTTATTGAGGCCCATCGCCGCGTTCCAGTTCAATACGCTCGTAGCGTCTTTCGTGGTGGTCGTATGTATAAACAATCAGGCTCAACCCATATTCCGCTGCGGGTAAACACTGCCGGGATGATACCCCTTATCTTTGCTATGTCAATAGTACTCCTTCCCGGCGTAGTTGCTACTTATTTTGCTAATCCAGCGGGGGCTGACCCTAATCTGGCTAATCATATTATGAATCTGTTTAATCCTAATGCCGCCCTGCCTATGGGTTTATTTTACTGGGGGCTCTTTTTTCTGTTAACATTTGGTTTTGCCTTCTTCTATACTATGGTGATTTTTCAACAGCAGGATTTACCTAATGTTTTGCAGCAGCAGGGCGGGTTTATACCTGGAATTCGACCAGGGAAACAGACAGCCACTTATCTTAATTATGTCATTAACCGCATTACTTGGGCAGGGGCTTTGTTTCTGGCGGTGGTCGCAATAATACCTTTTGTAGCTCGAGAGATTAGTAATGTTCAGATGATACAACTGTCTAGCATGGGGTTACTTATTGTGGTTGGTGTTGCTTTGGATACTATGAAGCAACTGGAGGCGCAGCTGGCAATGCGTCGCTATGAGGGCTTTATCAGATAAGGGTGAGGGTGTATATTATTTTTCTAGGTGCTCCTGGGGCAGGTAAAGGGACGCAAGCAGCTACTGTAGCTCAGGAACTGAAACTAGTTCATGTTGCCTCAGGTGACCTGTTTCGGCAGGAAATAGAACAGGGTACCGAGCTTGGTTTAAAGGCTAAGTCTTATGTAGAGAAGGGAAGGCTAGTTCCTGACAAGATAACAATAGCCATGGTTCTAGGGCGTATGTCGGCTCTGGATGGCCAAGGGGGAGTAATTTTAGATGGCTTTCCCAGAAATCTTGAGCAGGCTAAGGCATTAGGTGAAGCGTTGCAAAAGCAGGCTAAGGCTATAGATAAGGTGGTATATATCAAGGTGTCTGAGGATGAGCTTCTGAAACGACTCGGTGGGCGCTGGATTTGTCGTAGCTGCCAGACGCCGTATCATACTATAAATTCTCCACCTGCGGTTTGGGGTAAGTGTGACCGGTGCGGTGGTGAGCTATATCAGCGTCCTGATGATACCGTTGAAACGGTTAAGAAACGGCTTGAGGTCTATTTTGCTCAGACGATTCCCTTGATTGAGTATTATGCCCAAGCGGGTAAGCTATTAGAAGTGGATGGGGATGGAGGCGTGGAAGAGGTGGGTAGGAGAATAATTGCTGCCCTCGGTAGGACAGCTAGATGAGCATAATTATCAAATCTGCTCAAGAGATTGCGACTATGCGACAGGCGGGAAGGATTGTAGCAACTGTACTGGAGATACTGGCCGGACAAATAGTGTCAGGGATGGAAACTAGGGAGTTAGATGTTATTGCGGTTAGAGAGTTAAAAAGGCTGGGGGCCAAATCTTCGTTTAAGGGATACCATGGTTTCCCAGCTAATCTCTGTGTGTCGGTGAATGACGAAATAGTGCACGGGATTCCAGGGAAGCGTGTTTTGCGTGAAGGTGACATAGTTTCCCTTGATATGGGAGCGATTTTTATGGGTTTTCAGGGTGATGCTGCGGTGACGGTGGGTGTAGGTGAGGTTAGCCTGCAGGCAAAGAAACTTATGGAAACTAGTGAAGGTGCCCTAAAGGCTGGTATCGCTGCTGCCTGCCCTGGAGCAAGGCTGGGAGACATTTCATCTGCTATTCAGAATTATGCTGAATCGAGAGGCTATTCGGTAGTGCGTGAGTATACTGGACATGGTATTGGTCGTGAGATGCATGAGGAACCTCAAATACCTAACTTTGGGCTACCAGCAACGGGGCCAGTATTAGAGAAAGGTATGACCCTTGCCCTTGAGCCCATGGTAAATATTGGTGACTGGCGCACTAGAGTTGGTGATGACCACTGGACGGTATTTACTGTTGATGGGAGTCTTGCGGCACACTTTGAACACACCATCGCTATCACTGATGCTGAACCTGAAGTGCTTACTCGAAGGGTAGGAGGTTATGCCTAAGAAAGAGGTTATTGAGGTTGAGGGGACAGTAGTAGAGCCTCTGCCTAATGCTATGTTTCGTGTCGAATTACCTAATGGTCATAAGGTGCTGGCTCACATTTCAGGTAAGATAAGGTTACATTATATTAAAATCTTACCCGGCGATAAGGTATTGGTGGAGCTTTCTCCCTATGACCTGAGCCGAGGCAGGATTACCTATCGGTTTAAGTAGTACTGTTAACTAGAGAGTGTTTATTATGAAGGTTAAAGCTTCAGTTAAAGTTAGATGTGACAAATGTAAAGTGGTGAAGCGGCGAGGTGTGGTCAGGATTATTTGCCCCAATCCGAAGCATAAGCAGAGGCAGGGCTAATTTTGATTTCTGTTGAGAAGGAGGGAGTCTAATGCCACGTATAGCCGGGGTAGATATACCCAGAAATAAGCAAGTTTGGGTTTCACTACAGTATATCTATGGTATAGGTCCTAGTTTGAGCCGGAATATTCTAGCTCAGACTAACATTAACCCTGATACCAAGGTGGACAAGCTTGCCGAAGAGGAGGTTAATCGTCTCCGGGAGCTTATTGACCGGGGGTATAAGGTTGAGGGTGAACTTAGAAAAGAGGTTAACCTTAATATTAAGCGACTCATTGAGATTGGTAGCTATCGTGGTACCAGGCATCAGCATGGCTTGCCAGTTAGGGGGCAGCAAACGCAAACCAATGCTCGGGCTAAGCGTGGTTCGCGTAAGACAGTGGCTGGTAGAGGGCAGAGGCGCGGAATGACTAAGAAGTAACCAATCTTATATATTAGGAGGGCAGAATGCCAGAGAAGAAGCGAGCTAAGGCAAGGAGACGGGAACGCAAGTCTATCCCGGCAGGGAGAGCCTATATTCAATCTACTTTTAATAATACCATAGTGACTCTTACTGACCCTCAAGGGAATGTTATTGCTTGGGGAAGCTCAGGGACGGCTGGGTTTAAGGGTTCACGCAAAGGCACTCCCTATGCGGCTCAATTAGCCGCTCGTGATGCAGCGCGGAAAGCTATGGAACATGGCTTGCGCCAAGTGGAGGTTTATGTTAGAGGTCCAGGCAGCGGGCGTGAGTCAGCTATTCGTACCCTCCAGAGTTCAGGGCTTTATATTACCGGTATCAGGGATGTGACTCCTATCCCCCATAATGGTTGTCGTCCGCCTAAAAGAAGGCGGGTGTAGAGAGTAGAGAAATGGCAAGATATACTGCAGCAGTTTGTCGATTGTGTCGTCGTAGCGGCGAGAAGTTAATGCTCAAAGGTAGCCGGTGCTTTACGCCTAAGTGTGCGCTGGATAGGCGAGGGAAACCGCCGGGACAGCAGTTAGGTCGGCGTCGTAGAATTTCCGACCGTGGTCTTCAATTGAGGGAAAAGCAAAAGGTCCGTCATACCTATGGAGTTTTGGAGAGGCAGTTTAGGCGGTTTTTTGCTCAAGCCGAGAAGCAGGCAGGCATCACCGGGGAAAATCTACTGGTGCTGCTGGAAAGACGACTTGATAATGTGGTATATCGTTTGGGATTCGCTGACTCCCGGTCTCAGGCTCGTCAGCTAGTTCAACATGGGCATATTACGCTTAATGGACGCAAGACTGATATACCTTCTTGTTTGGTCAAGGAAGGTGACGTTATTGGTTGGGTGGAGAGAAGTACCAAAAGTGAGTATTATAAACAACAAGCTCAGGCTATTGAGAGTAAGCTTATTCCGAGCTGGTTAAGTCTAGATAAGCAGAACTTTGCTGGTCAGATTTTATCTCTGCCTACTCCTGATGACATTGATGCTACCTTTGATGTAAAGACTGTTGTTGAGTACTATTCGCGATGAGTTAATTGATAAGGAGGGAAATCATTTGTCTCGTTTAGTCATACCCGGGATTGAATGTGTCGAAAGTGGAGATAACTTTGGGCATTTCCTGGCAGAGCCACTAGAAGAGGGCTTTGGTGTTACTCTGGGTAATGTTTTGCGGCGGGTGCTATACGGTTATCTTCCTGGGGCAGCAGTAACCCGGGTTAATATTGAGGGAATTCAGCACGAATTCTCTACCATTCCTAATGTAAAGGAAGATACTACAGAGTTTTTACTTAATGTTAAGACATTGAGGTTAAAGCCTCTTTCTGATCGACCAGGTAGGTTAACACTGGAGGTAGAGGGTGAGGGACGAGTTTGTGCTGCGGACATTGAGCCTTCAGCTGATTTTGAAATTGCCAACCCTGAGCTTTATCTGGCTACCTTAGATTCGCCTGAAGCCAGACTTTACGTAGAGTTTGACGTGGAGTTGGGTGAGGGCTACAGGCAGGCTGAATCCAGCAATAATCTGCCTATAGGGGTAATTCCAGTAGATGCCGTTTTCACTCCAATACGTAAGGTTAATTTTACCGTTGAGCCAGTTCATATCGGTCAGGAGACTAGTCGTGAGCGGTTACATCTGGAGGTGTGGACAGACGGTACTATATCACCTGAAGACGCACTTAGCCGCAGTGCTGATATTTTAACAGAACAATTGGCTCCGTTTGTCGATTACAGTAGAATTTCTAAGATAAAGACCAAAGAAGAGCTCGTTCGCCTATCTATACCTGACGAGCAATATAATAAGCCGGTAGAGGAACTGGACCTGTCAGTGCGTACCATGAATTGCTTGAGGCGTGGCGGTATCACTACAGTGGGGGAGCTTATTGGTAAAAGCGAGAAAGAGCTGCTTTCGCTGCGGAATTTTGGACAGAGGTCTAAACAAGAGATAGAGGAGTGTCTCAACACCTTAGGGTTGTCTCTTACTCCTCAAATTGAGGAGGTAACAGAGGCTGAGGAGGTGGCAGAGGTTGAGGAGGTGGTAGAGGCTGAAGAGAAGGCAGAGGTTGAAGAGGTGACAGAGACTGAGGGGGTAATAGAGGTTGAGGAGAAGGCGGAGGAGAAGGCGGAGGCTGGAGAGGAAATAAAGGCTGAGGAAAAAGCAGAGGCTGGAGAGGTGACAGAGGTTGAAGAGGTGACAGAGGTTGAGGAGAAGTCAGAGCATGAGGCATAAAGTAGCTGGTAGAAAATTAGGTAGGCCTACGGGGCACAGAAGGGCGATGTATCGTAATCTGGTGACTGACCTTCTGGGCTATGGGAAGATTACTACCACTGAGGCTAAAGCTAAGGAAGTGCGTGGATTGACTGAGAAGATGATTACACTGGGTAAGGGGGGTGGACTTCACTCCCGTCGCCAGGCACTGTCATTTATTATAGATAAGAAAGTAGTCGATAAGGTATTTACTGAGCTGGCCCCAAGGTATGCTGAGCGCCCTGGTGGCTATACCCGTATCACCAAGTTAGGACCTAGGTTAGGTGATGGAGCAGCTATGGTTCGACTTGAGTTGGTAGAGTAATATCCGCTGGCTGCTGCCTTGGAAGTAAGGAAGGTTGTTAGCTTGGCAACGACTACCAGGATTGTATTAATTATGGAGTATAACGGCACAAATTATCATGGCTCCCAGCTACAGGCTAATCTGCCCACTATTCAGGGTGAGACGGAGAAAGCCCTGGGGAGGCTTACCGGAGAAAGGATTCGGGTGGCGACAGCTAGCCGAACTGATGCCGGGGTTCATGCTATGGGACAAACGGTTAGCTTCAGAACTCAATCGTCTCTCCCACCCCAGACCTTTATTAATGGGCTGAACTACTATTTACCATGGGATATTGCGGTTAAGGCAGCGTATAGAGTGGATGATTCCTTCAACGTTAGACGTGACGCTCTCAGTCGGGAATATAACTACTATATATTGAATAGCTTGACCCGGTCTCCAATCAGGGAAGGTTTTTGTTACCTTGTTAGCGACCATCTGGATATCGAAGCCATGAATCGGGCATGTGTGGCTCTTATTGGTGAGCATGACTTTGCCTTGTTTGCTAGCTCTCTGGGGGCCGAGATAAAGAGCACGGTAAGGACTGTTTATAGGGCCGAAGTAGAAAGGGGTGGGGAATTGGCTATTTTCAATATGGTGGCTAACTCCTTTTTACCCCATCAGGTGCGTAACACGGTTGGTGCCCTAATCAGAGTCGGCCGGGGTAAGATGAGTGTTGACGAGTTTCATAGTATAATTGGGGCGAAAGAACCTGGTTTAGCTTGGCCAACAGCTCCTGCCTGCGGGCTGTGTCTTATGCGGGTAAATTACCCACAGCCTTTCGGGGGAGAGATATAATGAAAACCTACAGTACTAAGGCGTCTGATATTAAGCGGCAATGGCATGTGATTGATGCTTCAGGCAAAGTCCTGGGCAGACTGGCTACTCAGGTGGCCAGCTTGCTTATGGGCAAGCACAAGCCGTTATTCACCCGCAATCTGGATATGGGTGATTTTGTCGTTATTATTAATGCGGATAAGGTTCGCGTAACCGGCAATAAGGCTAAACAGAAGCTCTATCATAGACATTCGGGCTATCCCGGGGGATTGAAGAGTATCAGTCTAGAGAAAATGATGCAGACTAATCCTACCCGAGTAATTGAGTATGCGGTTAAAGGCATGTTGCCCCACAACCGCCTGGGGGCTAAGATGATGAAAAAGCTCAGGGTCTATGTTGGTGATACTCACCCTCACCTGGCCCAGACTGAGGCTAAGGAGAGTTGAACAGAGGGGATAGAATTTAGATGGAGAAGCAAAACTATTTTTACGGGACGGGAAGACGCAAGACAGCGATAGCTCAGGTAAGGCTGCTCCCGGGTAAGGGTAACATTATTATAAATGGTGTTCCCTATGAGGAACGATTTCCCCGTATTGAGCACCGCCAGGTGATACAGCAACCTCTCTTGGTTACTGACAGTGCCGGCAAGTATAATGTTGTGGTTAAGGTAGCCGGGGGTGGCGTATCGGGGCAGAGCGGTGCCATTTCTCACGGTATTACTCAAGCCCTGATAAGAGCTGATGAGAACCTCAAGCCAATACTGCGCCAGAGTGGGCTGGTTACCCGGGACTCACGGGTAAAAGAGAGAAAGAAGGTTGGTCTCAGGCGAGCCCGCAAAGCACCTCAATACACCAAGCGGTAAAGCTACTAAGCGGTTCTTTTATTCCTCTTTATCTTTAGCCAGCTGCTCTTTAAGGTAAGCTATGTTTTTTACCGGCGTGGGGTCAATCTTATTTAGAATTGCCAGATAGTAGCTCGTGTAGTCGCCAAAGAGCACCAGGCTCATTATCTGGCTTAAAGGGCTGGCTCCATCTCCATCAACCAGCTGGTAATCAACTTTGGCTTGCTTGAGTAACTGGCAGGTTATCTGGTAGCGGAGCTTAATCCGATGTGGGAATAAGGCGGAATGAAGCAGCACTACCATTACCTTGCTGGCTATCTCCGGGGGAAACTGGTAACCGACCACAGCGTTATGATTCAGTTCAGGGAAGACCTCATAGAAAGCCCACGCCTTACTGTTCTCATTGAGCTGGGTTTTCCAGCGGTGCGCTACCTCAGAGGCTATACCGGCTCCATATACTACCAGTAAGTGACCATACAGCCTGTTTGCCAGTTGTTTAGCCGGATTATTGGACAGCGATACGCTCTCATTTATTCTCTGAGATAGCTTTTGTAAGACCTCGACTGTTTCGGCTACGTCTGCCGACTTGTCACTGATGAAGCCAAGCCGTTGTAGAAAACCAAGGATAGGCAGAAAGCCAAAACCTAAAACGGCGCGAGGCTGAGCCTTATAGTCAAAGCTAAAAAGAGGGACATTTCTTGCCTCAGCCATGATTTTCAGCTTGCCACCGGTGGTAATTACCAGCTTTTTGGAGTCTGTCTCTAAGGCTCGCCCGAATGAGGATAAGATTTCTTCAGTCATTCCTGAGTAGCTGGAGGCGATAACCAGGGTCTTACTATCAACAAAGGCAGGCAAATTATAGTCACGATGGACAAGGACAGGTAGCTTAGCCTCTGCTGCTACTAGGTTGCTTACCAAATCACCACCGATAGCTGAGCCACCCATGCCCAGAATGACCATCTTATTAACCTCAGAGTAGTCTTGAGGCAGGTCAAACTTCATCGCCATTTGCCATGCCTGCTGACATTGCCGGGGCATTTCGCGGATACATGTCAGCATGTCTTCTGTATCGTAGCGTTTAAAAAGTTGTAGGTCATCTAGATTATTCATAACTTAAACTCCAGCTAATTTCTTGCCCAGTTCAAGTAGCCTGTCTACTCGAGTCGGGCTATCACTCTCGGTATAGATACGGAGCACTGGCTCAGTTCCGGAAAATCTGATGAGCAGCCAGGTGGTATCAGCTAAGATAAAGTGGAAGCCATCGGTGGTATTGGTCTTTACTACTTTCATGTCATCAATGAATTCTGGCATATTATCCTTAATGCGGTTATTTATCACCTGGCGTTCTGCCTCAGGGAATTTTATATCCACGCGCTTGAAATAGTGGGGACCTACCTTACTGTAGAGATAGTCTATAAGTTCTGACGGAGTTTTTCCTGTCTTAACCATCAGGTCGAGGAAGTAGAGACCAGCCAGGATGCCATCGCGCTCAGGCATATGCCCTCGGAAGCCATAGCCACCGCTTTCCTCGCCACCGATGAGGGCATTTTCAGCCATCATTATTGGGGCAATATACTTAAAGCCTACCGGTGTCTCGCTAACTGGCACATTAAATATTTCGCCTAAGCGGTAGAGCATACTGGTCGTGGTTATTGTCTTGACTATGAGACCTCGTTCACTGCGTATCTCCAGCAGGTAAAGGCAGAGCAAGGCAAAGACCTGGAGCGGGGTCAGAAATATTCCATTCTCGTCTATAATGCCAATGCGGTCAGCGTCACCATCGGTAGCCAGTCCCACATCGGCTCCCCGTTTTTTGACTGTAGCTGAAAGCTTGGCTAAATTAGCTGCAATTGGCTCAGGTTGTATCCCCGGGAATAAAGGATTACGTTCGTTATTTATTTCGGTTAGCTTAATAGCCCCATCGCCTAATAGCATCTTGAAATAGCCAGCGCCGACGCCATACATAGGGTCAACGATTAGCTTCAACCTGGCTTGACGTAGCTTGTCCAGGTCAATCAGACTGGTTAGGTGGTCTAAGTAAATTGGAGCCAGGTCAAGGTATTCTACTAACCCTTGTGCTACGGCTTCAGCCAGCGGCAACCGCTTAATTATTCCTGTGGCAAAGGTTTGAGAAATGTGTTTTTCAATTTGTGTGGTAACCTCAGGTGGAGCGCTGGAGCCATATTCAGATTTATACTTAAAGCCGTTCCAGTTAGCCGGGTTATGGCTGGCGGTTATGATGACAGCACCCCCAGCCTGTTTCGCTAGAACACCGTAGCTAATTACCGGCGTTGGGGTAGCCTTGGGGCAGAGATATACCTTTATCCCGTTACCGGCAACTACCTCAGCGGTAGCTGAGGCAAAGTCCTCAGAGGCAAAGCGGGTATCATAGCCCACGATTAAACCACGATTGGCTAATCCGGCTTGTTTGACATAACGGACTACAGCCTGGGCGCAAATACGCACATTATCAAAAGTAAAATCCTGGGCGATAATCCCCCGCCAGCCATCAGTGCCAAAGCTAATGGGATTATTTATCAACTTACCCTCTTAATCCCCCTCTCCTTCAACTTTATCTACCTCAATCCAGTCTGCATTGGATTTTTAGCCTAATGAACACTTCACAGAGAAAGTCCAACGCGGTAACCCTCATTAATGGCATCTATTATTCGTCGCGGCTCGGAAGAATCACCAATACAATAAATCTCAGGCACCTTACCCTCTAGCGTTTTGGATAGGTCGTCGTTTGCTTTGTAGCCAACAGCCAAGATGATGGTATCAGCCTGAATCCTCTGCTTTTGGCCCTCAGCCGGGGTTACCACCACATTATCTTCTGTTATTGCCTCACATGTGGCACCGGTCAGCATGACGACCTTTTTCTCCCTTAGCCCATCAATAAGTCGGCGCCTGACCATGGGGAACATATCAGCCGCCATTTTCCTCAACATTTCGATGACAGTTACCCTCTTTCCTTTTTCGGCCAGGAAATGAGCCGTCTCGCAACCGACCATTCCCCCACCTATGATGACCACATTTTGTCCAACATCCGCCTCGCCAGAGAGAGCCTGTGAGGCAGTGATAACGTTTGGTCTATCTGCGCTAGGAATATCAGGTATTATAGGAATGCCCCCAGCAGCAATAACAACTGCGTCTGGTCTGCTTTCCATAACGAGTTCCGGAGTTGCCTCAGCACCTAGCCTAATCTCCACGCCAGCCTTTTCTATTTGGTTTACCAGATAGTTGATTAAGGGCGAAATGTCACCTTTGTGCGGAGGAATAGCTGCTACGTTCAGCTGCCCTCCCAGCTTAGACTCCTTCTCAAATAGCACAACTTGGTGACCTCTCAGTGCTGCTACTCTGGCCGCCTCCATCCCGGCTGGTCCCCCACCCGCTACCACAACCTTTTTTACCTTGCCCGCGGGCTGAATCCGATACTCCCTCTCTCTGCCCACGGCAGCATTAACTGGACACGCCGTATCCGAACCAGCAAACATGAGGCGTTGTAAACATTCCAGGCAGCCTATGCAAGGATTGATTTCGTCCAGCCTCCCTTCAGCTACCTTGTTGGGCCATTCGGGGTCAGCTATGAGGCGTCTACCTATAGCTACCAGGTCGGCTTTACCTTCTTCCAGGACCTGTTCCGCAATCTCAGCATCCAACCTCCCGGCAACAATCACGGGCACACTGGAGACCTTCTTGATTTCTTCAGCCAGTGGCACGAAAGAGCCGGGTAAATCCGGTGAGGGGCCTCTCATGACATAGGAACCTATACCATAGGCTGACACACTAATAGCCTGAGCGCCAGCCTCTATAATCAGTGGGACTAGCCTTTTGCTCTCCTCGACAGTAATTCCATTCACCATTCCATACTCCTGGACATTAAGTCGAACCCATACCGGATAGTCTGGCCCCACTTCTTTTCTGATAGACTGGAGTATCTCAATAAGAAACCTCGCCTTGTTCTCTAGTGTGCCGCCATATCTGTCTTTACGCATGTTGGTGGCTGAGGAGAGAAATGAGGAGATAAGGTATTGGTGAGCACCGTGTACCTCTACCCCATCAAATCCAGCTTCCTTGGCTCGCCTCGCCCCGGCGCCAAACTGCTGTACGATTTCCGCAATCTCATCGACGGTGAGTTCGCGAGGGGTCTCACCTGAAGGTCCTGGTATTGGAGAGGGACCCACCGGTTGATGTCCAGAGACATCCTCATTAATTTGCCTGCCGCCATGGTGTAATTGTGGGGCTACCCTGGCTCCATACTTGTGTATTACCTCTGTCAGCTGCCGGAGCCCGGGGATGTAGCTATCATCAGCAATCGTTACCTGGTGACTGATTAGTTTGCCCTCGGAACAGGGAGCTGTAACTTCAAGTATTATCAGTCCCACCCCTCCTTTAGCTCGTGCCTCGTGGTAGTCGATGAATCGCTGGGTGACATAGCCCCGATTTGTCGTATAGTTGGTTCCCATGGGCGGCATCACTATGCGGTTCTTCAGTCGCATTTGTCCTATCTGAGTTGGCTCAAAAAGCTTTGTGAATTGTAATCTGGTCACTGGTTGTACCTCCTCTTTGCTCAAAATGGCAGCAGACTAAAACGTTTATATTCCCTCTTGGCTTTGGCATAGATTCTATTGGTTGCCAGGGTGCCAGAGAGTGCGTATCTGTTGTCTCCTCTTATGCCTTACTTCTCGTTTTGTTTCCTCTCAATCTTCTCCACTATCGCCTCTTCAAGCCACCGCCCTAGCGTCTTCTTTTGTCTAGTAGCCGCATCTCGTGCTTGCTGAAGAGCATTAGGATCTATCCTGATACTGAAGTTTGGCTTTCTGCCTGTCTTTGGTCTGCCAATCTTGGTACTCATATCTTGATTCTAGTTTAGGTAGTACCAAAAGTCAAGAGGTTTATGCTGATTTGATGGCAGCTTCCGAGAAGGAACTTTTCTAATAGAAGTATTCCAAAAAGAGTTTTAGATTCTTTTGGAAATATACTAATGATTAAGGAAGCAAGTAAAAAGGAGGACTGAGGAATAACCCCACCCCCTTTTACTTATTTTGCAGGTCGGGGAGTAAAAGGAAGCTGGGGAATGTGAGGGTAATGCCTGCTGAAGAATGGCGGCTAGGGAAGACTGGTTACCGCACACTTTTTAGGCAACTGCTGGGCTTTCAGCCCAAGATGGTTGGCGCTGCACTTATAGTATGGTGGTCTACCTTTGCCCTCCCTAGCCATGTAACACATTCCGTAGCCTAGCTTCCCTATACCTTGGTTTAATCGTAAGGGACGGGGAATATTATCTCAGCCGTCGCCGGT
>CAZFRL010000014.1:0-32400 GCA_964521325.1 uncultured Dehalococcoidales bacterium
ACCGGCGACGGCTGAGATAATATTCCCCGTCCCTTACGATTAAACCAAGGTATAGAATGGGGCTAGCCCTGAGATAAAGCGAGGGGAAGGGGGCCTGGAAGTTTACGTATACTTCCGGGCCCTCTTCTTTTGGCACAGGGTATCTCAATCTCTTCAGGCTCCGGTTGAAAAGATTAACTTGACTGAGTTAAGGTGGGTGATAATTAAGACGAGATAGGCTAAACTTAAGGGAAGAAGGAGGTAAAGAACTATGTCCGGGGATTTGGTCAGTGCGCTAGCCGATTTGAAGGAAAAGGAAGCCCTAGAGATTGTCCAGAATAGATTGGGTGCCGGCGATGACCCCCTCAGTATCCTCGACGACGCCAGACGTGCCTTGGAAATCGTTGGTAAGCGCTTTGAAAATAGTGAATATTTCATCCCAGACCTGATATATTCCGGTGAAATCTTAAAAGAGATATCCGATATGGTTAAGCCAAAACTGACCAAGGCTGCCGAGGTTAAGCGTCTAGGTAAGGTTATTATGGGTACTGTAGCCGGGGATATACATGATATCGGTAAAGACATCGTGGTCTTTATGCTTGATGTTAATGGCTTTGAGGTTTATGACCTTGGCGTGGATGTTACAGCACAGAAGTTTGTTGACCGGATAAAGGAGACTAACGCCGGTATTGTAGGGTTAAGCGGATTTTTGACCCTGGCTTTTGATTCGATGAAGGAGACAGTAGAAGCCATAACCGCTGCTGGTCTGCGAGACAAAGTGAAGATTATGATTGGTGGTGGTCAGATTGATGAGGAGGTCAGGAAGTATACCAGAGCTGATGCCTACGGGCGAGATGCCATGGCTGGAGTATCCCTCGCCAAAAAATGGGTAGGGGGTAAATAGAAATGCCAAAGAAATGGGAAGAATTATCACCGGAAGAGAAATCGGAGGAGATGTTTAAATCATGGCTTTCGCCAAAGGACGTAAAGTTTGTGAGCCCGGAAGCTGAGAAGGCATACAAAGAAAGAATAACGAGAATAAAAGATGCTATTCAGTTGAAGAAAGTGCCCGATAGGGTGCCGGTTGTTCCATTTATTGGGTTTTTTCCCGGTTTTTATGCTGGAATAACTCCGGAAGAAGCAATGTATGACTACGACAAACTCTACATGGCATTTAAAAAATATGCCCTGGACTTTAAGCCGGATGCACAGATTGGTATTTTCCAGCCCGGCCCGGCGAAGGTCTTCGAAATTCTTGACTACAGGTTATACGCATGGCCTGGCCACGGAGTTTCCCCTTACCATACATACCAGTGCATTGAGGGAGAATACGTTAAGGCGGATGAATATGACGCTTTGATTCAGGACCCCTCCGATTTCTTTGAGAGAGTCTACCTACCACGCGTATTTGCTGCCTTGGAGCCGTTTACAAAGCTGCTTCCTCTCACTAGCATAATTGAATTGCCATTTACAGGTGGTAATCTTGTGCCATATGGTAGGCAAGATGTCCAGGCCGCATTTGGTGTCCTTTTGGAAGCTGGACGTGAAGCCTTTAGATGGGGGGAGATTCTCGATGAATTCGATAAGGAGATGACAGAATCAGGCTTTCCAAATCTCCTTGGCGGAGCTACCAAGGCACCTTTTGACATAATTGGGGACACTCTCAGAGGGACCAGAGGGATAATGTTGGATATGTATAGGCAACCTGATAAGCTCCTTGAAGCCCTGGAAGCAATAACGCCTTTAGCGATTAAGATGGGGGTATCCGCTGCAAAGGCAGCCGGAAGGCCTATAGTCTTTATGCCCCTGCACAAAGGTGCTGACGGTTTCCTCTCCGATGAGCAGTATAAAACCTTCTACTGGCCTACCTTTAGAAAGGTCCTCATGGGCTTGATTGATGAGGGGCTTGTACCATTTTCTTACGTTGAAGGGGGCTATAATTCACGTCTGGAGGTTATTAAGGATTTACCTAGAGGTAAGGTTATATGGTCGTTTGACCTTACCGATATGGCTAAAGCGAAGGAGATACTAGGTGACACGGCGTGTATAGGCGGCAACATGCCAATCGTATTATTGAACATAGGAACAGCCGAGGGAGTGAAAGATTACGGCAAGAAACTCATAGATACTGTTGGTAAAGACGGCGGTTTTATAATGTCCAGCGGGGCTGTAATTGATGAGGCAAAGCCCGAAAATGTTAAAGCGATGATAGATTTCACCAAAGAATATGGTGTATACAAATAGATGCCCAAATGTTTTAACTGATACCAGCTAAGGAAATTGAGGTGTGTCTAATACCGCCAGGAATAATGATTTATTATAATTAGGAAGAAGGCCAAAAGTATGACGTCGTATAGAATTGAATTCGAGCCGATAGGTCGAAGAGGACAGTGCCCGACTAACCAATCCCTCTTAGCTTGTGCCCGCCAACTCGGTGTGGGTATCATCAGCCTGTGTGGGGGACAAGGCAACTGCTACTCCTGCAAGGTGCAGATTTTAAGCGGAACTGTTTCAGAACCGACCTCCAACGAACTGGATACCTTTTCATCACAAGAACTAAAGGCTGGCTGGCGTCTGGCCTGCCAAACTTATCCCCGTAGTGATTGCAAATTGGGTGTGCCATCTGAGTCAATGACCACACCGCAGCGAACCCAGGTGGAGGGATTAGAGGTAACAGTTCACCCGGAGCCACCGGTTCAGGCCTATTCCTTACAACTGCCAACTCCGTCCCTGCTTGCGCCTCAGGCTGATGCCGACCGCTTACTCAAAGTGCTAAACCAGCGGCACCAGTTACACTGCGACAAAGTCGATATTGATGTCCTTCGTGTTCTCCCCCACCAGCTACGGTCATGGAACTGGCAGTGCCAGGCTACAGTCCGCAGTGACGAAGTGGTAGCTCTTAGTTCCTGGCCAAGTCGCCAACTGGGGCTGGCAGTAGATTTGGGCACCACCAAGATTGCTGGCTATCTAGTTGATTTGAGCGATGCCCGGACTTTAGCCGCTAAAGGGGTTATGAACCCCCAGATCAGCTATGGGGAGGATATCATCAGTCGCATTACCGATGTCACAAACTCACCAGCTAATGGCAGGCAACTGCAGAGGTTAGTTGTCGAAGCTCTCAGCCAGCTAGCTCTTGACCTGTGCCAAGAGATTGAGGCTAACGTTGAAGAAATTGTCGAGGCGGTAGTAGTAGGCAATACCGCTATGCACCACCTGTTCCTTGGTTTGCCAGTTAGGCAGCTTGCTTACTCTCCCTTCGTCCCCACGGTTAGTGAGTCTCTGGATATCAAGGCTCGCGATTTAGGCTTACGTATTGCTCCGGGGGCTTATGTACATATGCTGCCAAATATAGCTGGTTTTGTCGGTGCCGACCATGTGGCTATGTTGCTAGCAACAGGGGTCTGGCAGGCTGAGGGGTTAATAGTAGCTCTGGACATTGGCACCAACACCGAGGTTTCTTTAGTAAATAATGGTGAGATAACCGCTGTTTCCTGTGCCTCTGGCCCTGCATTCGAAGGCGGTCACATTAAGGATGGTATGCGGGCGGCGAGGGGAGCTATTGAACGGTTACGGATAGCAAATGATACTATCCAGTATCAGACCATTGACCACGCTCCACCGATTGGGATTTGCGGGTCAGGGATATTAGATGCCATGGCCCAGCTCTATCTGGCTGGAACCATTAATAAAGGCGGTAGGATGAAGGATGGTCACCCTCGCCTTCGCACCCGCAAAAAACAACGTGAGTTTGTACTGGTCAGTGAGGAGGAAAGGGAAGGACACCCCGCTATTGTTATCACGCAGCACGACGTGCGAGAATTGCAGCTGGCTAAGGCAGCCATTCGCACTGGAATCCAGGTACTTCTGGAAACAAATGGTTGCTCCGAGGAGGAAATTAGCCAGATGATAATTGCCGGGGCTTTTGGTACGTATATTGATGTGTCCAGTGCAATCACAATCGGCATGTTACCGTCACTGCCTCTAGACCGCTTCCAACAGGTAGGTAACGCTGCTGGTATGGGAGCTAGGCTGGCTTTAGTCTCCCTTAGTAAGCGGGCTGAGACCCACACTATAGCTTCCCGAGTCCGCTACATTGAACTAGGCAGTTCTCCTAATTTTATGCAGACCTTTATTCAGGCAGGTTACCTGGGACGATACCGCATGACACACAGTAAAAGGGAGGAAATTGATTGATGGAAACCAGGGTGTCAAGTGCGACGAGCGAAGTAATCATTGGACATGACCGACCAACGGTACTTATCGGCGAGCGTATTAATCCTTCAGGCAAGAAAAAACTGGCCGAGGCTCTGAAGGCAGGCAATCTTGAGCTTATCCGCCAGGAAGCCCTGGCTCAAGCGCAGGCTGGGGCAGACATTCTTGATGTCAATGTAGGCACATTCGGTGTGGATGAGGTAACCCTGCTCCCTCAGACAGCGCAGGAGGTGATGGATGCCGTAGACCTACCGTTATGCCTTGACAGTACCAACCCTGAGGCCTTAGCTGCAGCCCTCAAGGTCTACAAGGGCAAGCCCCTCATTAATTCGGTCACCGGTGAAGAGCATTCCCTAGCTAAGGTTCTACCCTTGGTTAAGGAATATGGAGCGGCGGTCATTGGTTTGGTGCAAGACGATGAAGGTATCCCAAACAATTCAGAGCGGCGAGTAGCCATCGCTCATAAGATAGTAGAGCGAGCTGAGGCAGAAGGTATATCTCGTGAGGACGTCATCATTGATTGCCTGGCTTTCGCTGTGGGAGCCGATACAAGCTCCGGACGGGCAGCCATAGAAGCTATTCACCAGATTACGGTCGAATTGGGAGTGAACCTGACACTGGGAGCCAGCAATGTCTCCTTTGGCTTGCCGGCTCGTGACTTGCTCAATAATGCCTTCGTAGCTATAGCTATTGCCGCCGGTGTGACCTGCCTCATTGTGGATGTAGCCAAAGTACGTCCGTCGGTTCTGGCTGCAGACCTAACTTTAGGTCATGATAAACGTGCCAGACGCTACATTGAAGCTCACCGCCAACGTGAGAGGCTGCAGAAAACCGAAACTTAGTTATCGGTTCCGGCCGCTCCATTTTGACCTTAGTTCCTCCAAAAAAGCCTGAGCTGTATTGCTATCTTTGACTAAGGGGTGTAGTGCTGTAATCTTTTTCAAGCGGACTGAAAATCACCAGCCTTTAAACCAATCAGGGCTTGACATTTTAAACATGTTATGATATTACGTTAAATTAAGAGTTGATTAAGTCTTTCTCTTAGTTAACTATAGAATCATTAATAATAAGGAGGCATTATGCAAGAAGGTAAATGGTGTAACGGATAACATAGCCCAAAATCTTAAGTGAAGGAGGTGAGCAACAATGAGAAAGCTTCTTTTAATTCCGTTGGTGATTGTGCTGGTGACGACTTTGATTTTTGGTGGTTGTAAGCCGGGAGTGGAAGTTCCAGAAGAAATTCTTATAGGCACCAGTGCGCCAATGACAGGCATGTTTGGCGGTTTCGGTGAAGGCTGTGTATTTGGGATGGAGGCGGCTATTGACGATATCAACAAGCTGGGTGGGGTATATGTAGAAGAGTACGGTAAAAAATTGCCGGTCAAACTTATAGTCGCCAATTGCGAGAGCGACCCGATAAAGGCGGGGACTCTTGCTGAAGACCTGATCCTCCGCGATAAGGTACACGCCTTACTCTCACCCGATGAACCGGTAAACATTCACGGCCCGGTGGCCACCATAGCTGACAGATATAAGATCCCGCATGTTATTGGCGGTGGTCCTTTTGAACCCTGGCACTTTCAGCGGATAGAGGTTACGCCACCCTGGGAATACACCTGGCTTTGCGGTTTCCGTATAGCCATGCCATATCCGGAGGGTAGTTTTCAGTATGGCTCGGGTGGATGGACAATATCGGATTCATGGTTTGACTATTTGGATATGTTCGCTGACCAGACCAATAAAGTAGCCGGGGTTACGGCTTCGCAGGACCCGGACGGCGTAGGCTGGTACAATACATTCCCTGGGCCAATGAGAGATTGGGGTCTGACGGTTATAGGTGTAGAAGAAGAATTAGGCTTGTTCCCTTTGGGCACTACAGACTTTTCGTCTATCATACAGGAGTGGATGGAGAACGATGTCGAAATACTCTGGGGGAATTGTCCTGGGCCTGATTTTGGAACACTGTGGAGACAGTGTTCCACCATGGGCTTTAAGCCTAAGATAGCCATGATTGGAAGAGCGCCACTCTTTTATGTAGATGCGTCATCCTGGGGTGGTGACCTTCCGTGGGGTGTCTGTGTAGAGGTATGGTGGGATTCATCATTTCCACCAGAAGCCTGCCCCGGCATTGGCGGTACAACTGCACAATCGCTTACTGACAGATGGATTGAAGCCACGGGTAAACCATTAAACCCGGCTATAGGACACGGCTATTTTGAAACGCAGGTTATGCTTGATGCCATTGAAAGAGCAGGTACTCTTGACGGAACCGCGATTAACAGAGCTATACCTAAGACCGATTTGAAGACAATTAATTATCGTATGAAGTTTATTGAAGAGGAGCACTTTGCCGGGATACCGCTCTTTGTTGGCCAGTGGCACAAGACTGATAAAGCACAGGTATGGGAACTCCCGATAATCTTTTCCCAGCACGAGGACATACCTACGACGGGTGAGCCCATATTCCCTATCCCTTAAGACTAAACCAATTTATAGGGCTTGGGCTGGAGTACAACCCAAGCCCTATTTGATGTCATCGAAAGAGCAAGCATACTTAACGGAGCTAAGCCTAATCAAGGATACAGGGGAACCAATTTGATAATATTCCCTCTTGACAAAGTGGAAGGAGTGTGGTAGTCTGTTGCCAATTTGCTTAATGATTAAAATAACTGAGTTTTTGAAAGTTACCCATAAATCTAGATTGGCTTGGTATTTTGGACATTTTGTGTAATTGTGATAATCCGTTTATTAAATCTTTCCCTGAGTTAATCACGGCATAAACCAAATCTATAGGGCGTGGGCTCTGTGCCGGTCCAAGCCCTATTTTGTGTAACTAAAAGGGCACACTTGACGCAGATGCGCTTAATAGAGTAGTATGTTCGGCGGTTGCTGATAACTTTTAGTCAGTGAAGGGAGACAAAGGAAAAGGAAGGTGGTAGTATGGAAGCACCGATTCTTTCAATCGATGGAGTAAACAAGCATTTCGGGGGAGTATATGCTGTTAAAGACTTAACTTTTAATGTGTATGAAGGTGACAGGGTAGGTTTGATGGGACCAAACGGTGCTGGCAAGACCACACTATTAAATGCAATAACTGGTGATTACCAGCCCGACTCTGGAACAGTAAAGTTTAAAGGAGAGGACATCACCGGTTTTCCCCCCCATAAAATTTGCCACCTTGGAATGGTTAGAACTTATCAGATTCCGCAGCCCTTTGTTAATCTAACAGCCATGCAAAATGTCGTGGTGGCGGCAGAATATGGAAGACGTGTTGGAAAAGCTGAGGCTGAACGTTTAGCTCCCCAAGCGCTTGAATTTACGAAACTTTTGGACAAGAAAGATATGTTCGCTAAAGATTTGGCGGCGATAACTCGTAAAAGGCTTGAGTTAGCTAGAGCCTTAGCCACCAATCCAGCACTATTGCTGATCGATGAAGTGGCTGCGGGCTTAACCGAGGAGGAACTACCTGAAATTTTAGACATCCTGCAACAAATACACGAAGCGGGCATAGCATATGTATTGATTGAGCATGTTATGAGAGTAATGGTGAAGGCGGTTGATAGAATTGTAGTGATTGATAAAGGCGCAAAAATCGCTGAAGGTCCGCCTAGTGAGGTAATGGAGGATAAGAAGGTAATCGAAGCCTACTTGGGTGCGGAGGCGGCATAAACCGGGGGAGTTTTATTTGATTTAAAAGTAATATGGAGAAAAGTGGAGGAGGAAAATGGCGGAAGATGTTCTGCTAAAATTAAATAAAGTAGATGTGTTTTATGGGAGTCTCCAAGTCCTGTGGGATATATCGTTATCAGTTAAACACGGGGAAATTGTAGCTATCATTGGCGCCAATGGTTCCGGTAAATCCACCCTGCTCAATACAATATCGAGTATAATTGATACAGCCAAGGGTAGTATTGAGTTTGAGGGCAATGACATTACACGTTTGAATCCTTTCCAAGTAGTTACTTTCGGCATTTCTCAAGTTCCGGAAGGAAGAAGAATCTTCCCCGATATGACCGTGCTAGAAAATCTCGAAATAGGTGCATACAATCCCAATGCCAGGCCCGAGAAAGAACGGAACCTTAAGAGCGTTTTCGAACTCTTCCCCATACTGGAAGAGAGGGCAAAGCAAGTGGCTAAGACATTGAGTGGGGGAGAGCAACAAATGCTGGCGGTAGGGCGCGGACTAATGTCAAACCCAAAGCTTATGCTTCTTGATGAAATATCTCTCGGCCTTGGCCCTATAGTTATTAATGAAATTTATAAATCTTTGAGGGAGATTAGAGCCAGGGGTATCACAGTTATCCTTGTTGAGCAGAATGTAAAGCGAAGCCTTAAAGAAGCTGACAGGGCATATATTATGGAAGCAGGGCATATTGTTTTAAGTGGGGATGTGGCAGAACTTCGGGAGGAGGAGAAGGTTAAGAAAGCATACTTTGGTGCATGAAAATTGATTAGGATGTGTTACAGATGGGTATAATAACCGATTTAGCTACGCCTATAACGATGGGGATCCTGCTGGGTGGATTATATGTGACAATTGCATTAGGTCTGTCACTAGTTTTCGGGGTGGTGAGGGAGATGAACGTAGCTCACGGAGATTTTGTCATACTAGGCAGCTACTTAACTTACGCAATGATGACCGGAATAGGGATAGACCCTATTTTAAGCCTAGTTATCGGTGTACCCGTATTGTTTGGACTTGGTTTCGCTATTCAAAAATATGTTCTGAACCGAGCTTTTGTAATATCAATGGATGCTACATTGATAGTTTGTTTTGGGCTCTCTCTAATAATTCAAAATTTTGCCCAAATTACGTGGTCTCCGCTATCCAGGGGTTTAACAACATCTTATGCCCTTCACAGCTTTGACATTGGGCTAGTTCATATCCCGCTGGTATATCTGCTCGATTTTGTTATAGCTTTAGTCGTGATGTTTGTCCTTCGTGCTTTTCTAAAGAGGACTTATCTGGGCAAGGCAATTACTGCCTCTTCTCAGGATAGGGGAGCAGCTCATCTGATGGGGATAAATACCTTCCAGGTATATGCATTCGCCTTCGCTATCTCATTGGCAATGGCTGCTGTAGCCGGCGTGTTCCTTGGACTGACCTTTCCGTTTACCCCGACATCAGGAATGTCCTTCCTTATCATTGCCCTTGGCGTTGTCGTATTAGGTGGTTTAGGCAGCATACTGGGGACATTTGTCGGGGGCATGGCCTTTGGGTTAGCTCAAACTCTTGGTGGACATTTCTTTGGTGTTACCGCTCAGATGCTTGTTGCCTATGTCATGGTGCTTATAGTATTAGCCGTGATACCACGAGGTATATTTGGCCGTTAGGAGAAACATGAAAGTTACCATTCCCCGAATGCAAAGAGGATTAACAGGGTGGATAATAGCCCTGGTCGTGCTGGCGCTATTTCCAGTAATAGGAATACCCCACTCTTGGCTTCTTTACATCTTTCTCTTCTTTATATACCTAGCTATGTCAAATATGTGGAATTTGCTTGCTGGGTATAGTGGCCTGATAATGCTGTGCCCAGCCGCCTTTGTTGGGCTGGCAGGGTACACCATGACAATACTGACATGGCCTCCATACAACATGCCCGTTTTTGTCGGAGTAATAGCCGGAGGTATTGTAGCTGCACTATTTGCCGCCCTCATATCTATTCCTGTCTTCAGGCTAAGAGGCATCTATTTCGCTATCGGGACACTGGTTGTTCCTGAAATACTGAGGGTTATATTTTTACTTTGGAGACCTGTCGGCGGGGCGCTACACGGTGGGGGTGCCGGCTATATGGTAAAAGGTGTGACCGGGATTACCATGATACAGGTTTACTGGTTTGCTTTGGTTGTCGGGTTTATATCAATCTTTCTTATGCGATATATTCTGCGTTCAAAACTGGGATTGGGGCTGGCTGCAATTCGTGATAATGATGTCAGTGCTGCAAGTACCGGGATAAACATTTTCAACCTAAAGTTGACCGCCTTTGCTGCTGCCGCCTTCGTAATGGGACTAGCCGGATGCGTCTTCTACATTTTCCAAGGATACATAGAGCCAAGCAGTGCCTACGGTATACGGTGGCTACTCACGTGTTTGCTGGCTACCGTCATAGGGGGTGAGGGTATTGAAGAGGGACCGATTCTTGGAACGATTGTTGTTGTCTTTTTGCACTTCTTCCTGGCCAGATACGCTGGAATCAGCCTGCTTATACAGGGTATAATACTAATCTTCGTAATGCTATTCCTCCCACAGGGTATATTGGGTGCCATACGCGGAATCCGAGGGCCCGGTTTGCTTACCCGTTTACGATTAGCCAGCAGAAAGCAGTAACCCAGGCACCAATGAAGCCACAGAAGACTAAACTGAGGTCTACACGTATAGACCTCAGTGAAAGAGGCTCCCCCACTTGACAAAGGTTCAGTAACGAACTAGTCTGTCATAAGTCGAAAAATAACCAACTCTTGAACGCAAATCCATAGAGGAGGTAACATGGTTAATCTATTTGACTTGACAGGTAAAGTGGCTGTAGTGGTTGGTGGCGCCGGTGGGATTGGTCACGCTCTAGCCCTAGGCTTAGCTGAGAATGGTGCCGATGTTGTCGTAGCAAGCCGTCGACTTGACCACCTTGAGCCGATAGCTAATAAGATACGCGCTCTGGGTAAGCAAGGGCTAGCTGTTACCGTAGATGCTACTCAGGAGCAATCGGTGGCAGATATGGTAACGCGCATCCTAAAGGAATTTCCTCGCATTGATATTCTGGTGAATGCTCAGGGTTTAGCCATTCGCAAACCGGCTGTCGATTTTCCTGTTGACGAGTGGCAACGGGTTATGGATATTAACGCCCGAGGAACCTTCATCTGCTGCCAGGCAATTGGACGGGAGATGGTCAAGCAAGGTAGCGGTAAGATCGTAAACATATCATCAGTGAGGGGTAGATATGGCCTCCCTTCAGGTTATGCCGCCTATTGTGCCAGCAAAGGAGCAGTTGATACCCTGACACGTACACTTGCCTGCGAGTGGGCTAAGTATAATGTGCTGGTGAATGCGATTGCCCCCACTTTTGTGGAGACCGACCTTACCCGCGATGCCCTAGCTGATCCCGTGTTTGCCAAGACGGTAAAGGATCGTATCCCACTTGGTCGCTGGGCATTGCCAGAGGATACTGTTGGACCTACACTATTTTTCGCGTCAAAGGCATCTGATTTCGTTACCGGACAGGTCCTTTACATCGATGGTGGTGTGACTACCTGGTAATGGTTTACAAGGCAAAACATACTTTGTAAGGAGGCAACGAGATGATAAAACATTATCCAATGTATTACGGTGGAGTGAAGCAAGTCTATCCCAATGTGCCTCCCGGGTCGCCTATATATGCCAGAAGTGTGGTAGTGGACAACCTGATATTTCTTTCTGGTATGACCGGTCAGGATGTGGAAGCCGGTAAAGCCACATCGAACGTCCTCGAAGAGCAGATGGTGATAGCCCTTGATAAGATTAGGACAGCTATGGAAGAGGCGGGGAGTTCGATGAATAACATCATCAAGACCATCATGTTCCTCAAAGATGTGAAGGATTACCCTCGAATGCGGAAGACAGAGCTGGAGTATTATCAAAAGCACGCTCCACTCCTGGTAGAAGACCCGCCGCTTAGCTTCTTTATCCGGCCGGCTTCTCTGGCCAGACCTGAGTATTTGATAGAGATAGATGTCATTGGCGTTGTTTCCAGAGACAAACCTGGGCAGGAAGTAATCTTTTACCCAGCGTATTGGGGAGGTAAGAAGCTGGCTTACCCACATGTAGCTCCCGAAGCGCCTAAGTTTTCCGGTGCCGTCGTAGCTGGTAACCTGATTTTCACCGGCGGTGTCGGGCGGGACCCAGTGACTGGTAAGGTCGCATCGGGTGGTATCGAAGGGCAGATGGTGGTAGCCCTTGACGAAATCAGGATGGCTATGGAAGAAGCAGGGAGTTCAATGAATAACGTTGTCAATACACTCATGCTCCTCACCAACCTGAAAGATTACCCTCGGATGCGAAAGACGGAGGTGGAGTATTACCAGAAGTATGCCCCTCTCCTGGTAGAGGACCCACCAGCTAGCACTTTTATCCAGCCGGCTGCCCTGGCTACCCCAGAGTATGCAATAGAGATTGCCACAACTGGCGTTATTTCTAGAGATAAACCCGGCTGTGAAGTAACCTTTTACCCGGACTACTGGGGCGGTAAGAAGCTGGCCTACCCGCATGTAGCAAAGGAAGCACCTAAGTTCGCCAGGACTGTTGTCGTCGGCAACCTAGTTTTTGTCTCCGGCTGTGAAGCCCTAAATCCAGAGACGGTTAGAACAGAAACGAATGTCTTTGAAGAGCAGATGCTTATATGTCTTGATAAAGTCAAGATGGGCTTGGAGGAGGTGGGGAGTTCCATGAATAACATCGTCAAGACCTTTATGCTCCTCACCAACCTGGAAAATTACTCCAGCATGCGAAAGATAGAGCTGGAATATTATCAGAAGCACGCTCCACTCCTGGTGGAACAGCCCCCAGCTAGCACCTTCATCCAGCCTGTTTCCCTAGCTAGGCCCCCGTTTCTTATAGAGATAGAGGCGATAGCCGTCGTTTCAAGGGAAAAATAACGTTAGCTGTCCAAGTTAGCTGCTCCTAAAATTCAAAAGGGCAATGCTATCATTGTACACCCACATTGGCATATCAAATATGCCGACACCGCATAAAAGCTCTATTGGCAAACTATGTCTTGACATTCTGATGTTATTGTTTTATGGTAACATAGATGGTTAGGTCTTTCGGCCCAAACAGGGACTCATGATCATGGTCATTGGTACCTTACGATATGATATTTTTCGTGATATATTTAAAGTTGCTGGCATGATTTCGATCAATTTTTTAGTCCATCTGTCAACGAGCGACCTTGGAGTTGTGCCAGCACAGCCATTCTGGAAATAAAAATCAGCCTCAGTATGAATATAGCTAATAAGGAGGGTATTATGTAAACAAGTAAATCGGGTAATGATGGTTCAAAACTTTACGGAAAGGATGTGAGCAACAATGAAAAAGTTTCTTTTCATTCCTTTGGCGATTATATTAGTGGCTGCCCTGATTTTCGGCGGTTGTAAGCCAGCAGTAGAAGCCCCACAAGAAATTCTTTTTGGTGAGACTATATCGTTAACAGGCCATCTAGCCGCCGTCGGGCAAGGCGGTCATTTTGGGACAGTTACGGCTGTAGACGATATAAACAATCTAGGCGGGGTATACGTAGAGGAATATGGCAAAAAATTACCCATCAAACTTATAACCGCCAATAGCGAGAGTGACCCGATAAAGGCAGGGACTCTTGCTGAAGACCTGATTCTTCGCGATAATGTAGACTTCATTATATGTGGCCTGGAAGAGCCGCATATGCGTGCTCCGGTAACTGCTGTATGTGAGCGGAATAAAGTAGCACAGCTTACCGGCGTTGGTCCATGGGAGGCGTTTATAGCAGTGGTGCCGTCTATGGAGTACACCTATGTGATGAGTTTCGCTATAGCCATGCCAGCACCAGCAGGAGACTTCAGGGCAGACAAGCCCGGGTTCACAATGATGAACACATGGCAGAGCACGATAGAGGCAGTTGCCCCTCAGACCAATAAGAAAGTGGCTGCTTTCGCCTCAGATGACCCGGATGGCCGGGGTTGGTATGAAGCAATGGTTCCAGTGATGCAAGCATGGGGCCTGGATGTTCAAGGTGCCGATGAGCAACTTGGTATAGTGCCGGTTGATACTATGGAATTCTCGCCGATTTTAAGAGAATGGATAGATAATGACTGCCAGTTGCTTTGGGGCAATTGTCCGGCACCGTTCTACGGAACAATGATGAGACAAGGTATCACCCAAGGCTTTCAGCCTAAGATGGTTATCGCCACAAGAGCAGCGCTGATGCATGCAGATGTGCTTGCCTGGGGCGGCAACGTACCACGCGGTGTCTGCAATGAGATATTCTGGCACCCCGGAATGCAAGGTGTCTCTGGTTTTGGCGGCAGAACTACAGAATCGCTCCTTGAAGCATGGACTGAAGAGACAGGACAGCCATTAAACCAGTGGATAGGAATAGGCTATGCGCCAGTCCAGGTCTTAGTTGATGCCATTGAAAGAGCTGGTACACTTGATACGGATGCGGTTTTGGGAGCTTTAAGTGAAACCGATTTGATGACAATGTATTATCGTACGGTGTTTGGCGAAGACCACTTTAGTCGTTACCCGGTCGCTTTTGGCCAGTGGGTACCGACTGACCCACCGCTGTTATGGAAGAACGAAGTAGTCCACTCCGACCACGACTTCATGCCACCCACGGCTGAGATTATATTCCCTATCCCGTATGACTAAATCCCTTACGACTGAACTAATTTGCAGGGCTTGGGCTATCCTCTAGCCTGAGCCCTGCTTTTTGGTGCGATTGAAAGGGAAGTCTTTATAGAGATAGGGTTAATAAAAGGTACAGAGGAAACCGATTTGATGACTTCCTGCTTGACAGGAGGAAAGTAATACTATAATCTCTGCGAGGTGGGTTGAAAAAACCAACTTTTTGAGGGAGCAACCATAGTTGGTATAGAGAGGAGATAATGAGATGATAAAGCATTACCCAATGTATTACGGCAGAGTGAAGCAGGTCTATCCAGACGTCCCTCCCGGGTCGCCTATATATGCCAGGAGCGTGGTAGCGGACAACCTGGTATTCCTCTCCGGTATGACCGGACAGGATGTAGAGACCGGCAAGGTGACATCAAACGTTCTTGAAGAGCAAATGGTGGTAGCCCTTGACAAGATTAGGATGGCTATGGAAGAGGCCGGGAGTTCGATGAATAACATCATCAAGACCATCATGCTACTCAAAGACGTGAAGGATTACCCCCGGATGCGGAAGACAGAGTTGGAGTATTATCAAAAGCACGCTCCACTTCTGGTAGAGGACCCGCCAGCCAGCACCTTTATCCAGCCGGCTGCTATGACTAGACCTGAGTATTTGGTAGAGATAGATGCCATTGGCGTTGTTTCCAGAGACGAACCTGGGCAGGAGGTAACCTTTTACCCTGAGTATTGGGGTGGCAAGAAGCTAGCAGGTCATCATGTAGCTCCTGGCTCGCCTAAGTTTTCCAGGACTACCGTGGCTGGTAACCTGATTTTCGTCTCCGGTGCGGTTGGTCGGGACCTGAAGACTGGCGAGGTCACATCAAATGTCATCGAAGAGCAGATGGAAGTAGCCTTTGACGGGCTCAGAATGGCTATGGAAGAGGCGGGGAGTTCGATGAATAACATTGTCAGGACACTTATGCTCCTTCCCGATCTGGAGCTTTACTCCCGGATGCGAAAGACAGAGGTTCAGTATTATCAAAAGCATGCCCCACTTCTGGTTGAGGACCCACCACACAGTACTATCATCCGACCCGGTGCTCTGGCTAACCCTGAGTATTTGATAGAGATAGATGTCGTCGGCGTTGTTTCCAGAGACAAATCTGGGCAGGAGGTAACCTTTTACCCTGACTACTGGGGTGGTAAGAAACTAGCCTATCCGCATGTAGCTCTCGAAGCGCCTAAGTTCGCCAGGAGTATCGTAATCGGCAACCTGGTTTTTGTCTCCGGCTGCGAAGGGGCAAATTCCGAGACGGTTAGAATAGAAACGAACGTTTTTGAAGAGCAGATGCTTATAGCCCTTGATAAGGTTAAGATGGCCTTGGAGGAGGTGGGGAGTTCGATGAATAATATTGTCAAGACACTCGTACTCCTTACCAATCCAAAGGATTACACCAGTATGCGAAAGCTGGAGCTGGAATATTATCAGAAGCACGCTCCACTCTTGGTCGAGCAACCACCAGCTAGCACCGTCATTGTCGAAGACCGGATGCCTGTAGATTTTGATAAGATAAGGGCAAATGTACTGGGAGTGGAGAGTCCCACTACTCAGCCCCCTTCTGTAGAAAGGCCTGAGTTCTGGATTGAGATAGATGTAACAGCTGTCGTGTCAAGAGAAAAATAGCGCTAGCTGTTCCTAAAATTAAAAGGGGGAATGTTGTTATTATATACACCTAGGGCACATTAAATATACAGACATTGTAGACAAGGTCTATTTCATTCTGGACGGGGTAGGTATTCGGCTCTTTCAACATTAATGGTATACTAATTAGATGAAAGGGGGATAAGGCTATGAGTTATTCTACAAGCGATGAGCAGATTTTTACCAATTGTACTGTTGGCGGACCAGTTTATGTACACGTCAGAAACGGGAGAATAACACGTCTTGAGCCTTTGCCGCTCAGTCCTGACGATGCCGAATCCTGGGTCATTGAGGCACGTGGAAGAAAATTTTCTCCACCAAGAATAGCCATGGTTTCTCCGTATACGCTGGCCGAAAGGTCAAGGATATACGCTCCCAACAGGCTTCTTTATCCTCTTAAACGAGTAGACTTCAACCCTAATGGCGATAGACACCCTGAGACGAGGGGAAAATCCGGGTACGAGAGGATTAGCTGGGACGAAGCTCTAGATATTCTTACTCATGAAATAGAGCGTACCCATCGAACCTATGGGCCGGGGGCAATTTTAACTACACCTCCCTCACATCACAACTGGGGAAATATAGGGTATAGACACAGCACCTACCTCAGGTTTATGGGAATTCTCGGCTACACCTACGCCGACCATAACCCTGATAGCTGGGAAGGCTGGCACTGGGGGGCTATGCACAATTGGGGATTCGCCTGGAGACTTGGTATCCCAGGACAATATGACCTCCTAGAAGACGCTCTAAAGCACTGTGAAATGATGGTCTTCTGGTCTAGTGACCCTGAGTCCACAACCGGAATATATGCCGGGCATGAATCGACCATACGGCGTTTCTGGCTGAAAGAGCTTGGCGTGAAAATGGTTTTCATAGACCCCTACCACAACTTCACCGCTGTAAACTTTGCTGATAAATGGTTTGCTCCAAGGCCTGGAACCGACGCCGCTTTAGCAGCCGCCATCGCCTACGTTTGGCTTACCGAAGACCTGTATGATAAAGAATATGTTGAAAAATGCACCTACGGCTTTGATAAATGGAAGGACTACATTCTGGGCAAGGAAGACGGTTCTCCTAAGACCCCTGAATGGGCGGAGACAGAGACGAGAATACCAGCCCGAGAGATTAGAGCCCTGGCAAGGGAGTGGGCAAAAAGTAAAACTATGCTGGCTGCCGGAGGGCTTGGAGGTTGGGGAGGAGCCTGCAGAACAGCCTATGGAACCGAATGGGCAAGAATGATGGTTCTGTTGCAGGCTATGCAGGGTCTGGGCAAACCCGGTATCAACATATGGTCGACAACCGGAGGCGTCCCATACAATGCAGAATTTTTCTTCCCAGGATATGCTGAAGGAGGAATATCAGGCGACCCGCTAAACACTGCCGCTCACTACCAACTTCTTCCCCGAAACATCACAGCGCATCCAGTGAGGTCGACAATAAATGACCCTGGAGGGCAGCATATACCCAGGGTTCTAATTCCCGAGTGTATTCTGAACCCACCTCAGGAGTGGCGGGGAAAGGGGTTCTGCGGTGCTTCCACTGAAACCCAGTTTAAGAAGTATAAGTATCCTGAAGATGGATTTTCAGAAGTACGAATGTTCTGGCGCTATGGCGGCGACTACTTTGGTACCATGAACAACACCAACCGATGGATTAGGATGTATCAAAGCCCCAAGCTAGAGTTTGTAGTCAATCAGGGTATCTGGCTGGAGGGAGAGACCAAGTTTGCCGACCTGGTGCTTCCAGCCTGCACCAACTTTGAAAGATGGGATATCGGCGAGTGGGCTAACTGCTCCGGCTACATACCCCATTCATCCTATGGTGTTAACCACCGAATTATAGTCCTAGAAAAGAAGTGTATTGAGCCTCTTGGAGAATCTAAAGCAGACTATGACATATTTGCTATGGTGGCTAAGAGGCTTGGATTCTATGAGAAGTTCACCGAGGGAGGTCTGACAGACTTAGACTGGGCTAAAAGGATGTTTGAAACCAGTGACCTACCCAAATACACCTCATGGGAGGAATTTGAGAAAAAAGGCTACTTTGTTGTTCCTCTGCCGAAAGACTATAAGCCAACACCAGCCCTGAGGTGGTTCGCTGAAGGTAGGAAGAAGGATACGCCGGACTGGGGTCCCGTTGGAGGCGGAATAGCAGGATTGCCTGACGCAGTAGGAAACATAGCTACCCAAAGCGGAAAAATAGAGTTCGAATCGCAGAGCCTTAAGCGTTTCGACCCGAATGACCCTGAGAGGCCACCTGTCCCCAAATATATTCCTTCGTGGGAAGGACACCATACAAAGGAGCTTGTATCTAAATACCCTCTTCAACTAATATCGCCTCATCCAAGGTATAGCTTCCACACCCACTACGATGGCAAAGAGAGCTGGATGAATGAAATTCCAGAACACCGGATTAAGAAGGAAGACGGACGTTACTACTGGGTGATTCGGATAAACCCGAAGGACGCTGACAAGAGAGGCATAAAAGACAGCGACATAGTTAAAGCCTACAATGATAGAGGCGCTGTTCTATGTGCTGCTCAGGTTACAGAGCGAGTTCCACCAGGCGTAGTCCACTCGTATGAGTCCTGCGCTATTTATGACCCTATTGGGGAACCAGGTGAATCACCAGATAGGGGTGGATGCATTAACCTGCTGACACCTCATCGGTTTATATCTAAAAACGCCTGCGGGCAGGCTCCGAATTCCTGTCTGCTTGAAATAGAAAAGTGGAGGGAGTAAGCATGACTAAATATGGTATGGTAATCGATATATCAAGATGCACTGCCTGTTATTGCTGTTTCGTTGCCTGTAAAGATGAATACTGGGATAACGATTATCCCCCCTATTCCGCGTCTCAGCCGAAGCTCGGGCAATTCTGGGTAGACCTTGTGAAGAAGGAGCGTGGAACTTATCCGTGTATAAAAGTGGCTTATATGCCCGTTCTTTGTATGCAGTGTGACGATGCGCCCTGTGTTAAGGCAGCCAATGATGGTGCTGTATATAAAAGACCTGACGGAATAGTGATAATAGACCCGCAGAAGGCTGTTGGGCAAAAGCAAATAGTCGATGCCTGCCCTTACCATGTAATATTTTGGAACGAGGAAAAGCAGCTCCCTCAAAAGTGTACCTTCTGTGTCCACCTGCTTGAGGAAGGAAAAACTCCCAAGTGCGTTCAGGCATGTCCAACTCAGGCTTTAATATTTGGTGACCTAGACAATCCTGAAAATGAGGTGTCCAAACTGCTAAAATCAGGTAAAGCCGAGGTCTTCCACCCTGAATATAAGGCAAAGCCCAATGTCTGCTACGTAGACCTTTATAAGATAACTAAGTGCTTCATAGCTGGTAGTGTGGTATACGGGGATACAGACGAATGTGCCGAGGCTGTAACCGTAACCCTGATAGGTCAGTCTACCGACAAGCCAGTAAAAACTACGACTAACAATTACGGAAATTTTGAATTTGATGGTCTGGATGCCGGAAAGTACTCGGTGAAGTTCGAATGTCCAGGATATGCATCGAAGACAATCGACGTTGACCTGAAAACTGACAGCTACCTAGGAGAGATAACCCTTAGCAAATAAGAATTTAGAGCCGTGCAGGTATCTGCACGGCTCTAAATTACGTTCTCCAGCGATTTCTCTCAAGCCTTATCTAGAAGTTGACCTTATCCTTCCCTTTTAAGCCAAGAATTTTTCTCGCTTCATCAGGGGTGGCTATCTCTCGACCAAGCTCCTTGGCGATTCTCACCGCCTTCTCCACTAACTCAGCATTACTCTTGGCCAGGACACCCTTACTAATGAAAATATTATCTTCAAAACCCACACGAACATGCCCCCCCATCATCATGGCTAAGGTAGCTACGTTAAATTCTGCTGGATAGCCAGCGCCAATAACCGACCACCGATAGTTTTCGGCTCCAAATAACCTGTCGGCAGTATGCTTCATATACATAATATCTTCCAGAGCGGAGCCGATTCCACCCATAACCCCAGTGACAAACTGAAGCCAGATGGGAAGCTGGATAACCTTTCTCCTGATAAGATGGTAGATGTTGTACAGATGACCTATGTCATATGCCTCATGTTCGGGCTTAGTGTTATTCTCATTAAAGATTTGGCAAAACTTCTCAATATCGGCAAAGGTGTTTTTAAAGACATTATTTTTGCTCCCTAAGAGCCATTCTTTTTCCCACGGGTGCTTATAATCCTCGTCCTTATATCGGTCAGCAAGAGGATATACTGCAAAATTCATCGAACCCATATTGAATGTGGCTAGTTCAGGTTTAAGTTCAGGAACCACTCTCACCCGCTGCTCCGCAGTCATGTCTGGGGTACCGCCAGTTGTTATGCAAACAATTACGTCGCTTTTCTGCTTTATGAGAGTAGCAATCTCCCGATACACCTCCAGGTCAGGGGTTGGCCTGGCATCCTTGGGGTCTCTGGCATGGATATGCACCGAGGCTCCACCTGCCTCTGCTACCCTTACTGCCTCATCGGCAATTTCTTTGGGTGTTATTGGTAGATAGGGTGTCTGTGTAGGGATAGTAACATTGCCGGTCAAAGCAGTCGTGATTATAAGTTTCTCCATATTTATTCATCCCTCCTCTATGGTATATTTTACCCTCATCTGATGCGCACGTCAAATTGCAACCACCGTAAATAAAGTCTATGTTGTTTTGCCCTTTTCCCTTAGTGCCCAATCAAAGAGGTAATCTAAAAACTCTTTCCTGCGCTGCTGTGCTTTTTCAGCAGTCCATGTGTAGAAACCACGTCCTGTTTTAATACCTAGCTCACCCTTCTCAACCTTTTCTTTTAGAAGAGGTGACGCATCATGCGAGTCTTCAAGATGCTTCAAAACGTAATTTTGAATGGCTAACAACATGTCAAGCCCTACCATATCAGTACCCTCTAGCGGTCCCAAAGCCGGGAGTCGAATACCAAATCCCTTCTTGATGGCATCATCAACAGTAGCTGCGTCAGCGATACCGCGTTCTACAATAGAGACAGCCTCACGGGCTAAGGCATGCTGGAGCCGGTTACATACAAACCCCGGTACGTCCTTTAAAACCTTTATCGGGTGCTTACCAGCATTCTTCATCAGGTTGTAGGTTGTGTCTAAAACCTCATCGGAAGTGTCCTTTCCCTTAACTACTTCTACCAGTGGAATCATATAAGCTGGATTCCACCAATGAGTTGCCAGAATTCTCTCCCGGTGACGAGACTTAGCGGCAACATCTGTCGGGCTCATTACCGAGGTATTTGTGGCCAGAATGGTTTCTAGAGGACAACGCTGGTCTAAGTCCTGAAAAACCTTCTGCTTTAACTCCAGATCTTCGGCGACATTTTCGATAATGAATTGCACATCTGAGGTTGCCTCATCCAGACTGGTAGTGGGTTTTATCCGGCCCATGATTGAGTCGATTTCACTCTCCGAGCCAAGTCCTCTTTGGGCCATTGTAGTCAGGATCGACCTGATACCCTCGAGTCTTTTAGCTAAAAACTCGCCTTTGGCATCATCTGGATGAGGTCGGTTATATAGATAAACATTGTAATTCTTAGACGCAAAAACCTGGGCAATTCCAGACCCCATCAAACCAGAACCTATCACAGAGATAGTCTTAATGTCTTCAGCTTTCATAAATATCCCCTCTCTAATAACTAATAGCCACCAGCATACTCACCGGCTTATTGGTCTTATTGATGATCTCTCTACCTTCGTTGGGAGCGATGTAAACTGAATCCCAGGGGCCGAGGACAATCTCTTCCTTCTTGGTTTTAACCGTAATCTCCCCATCCAAGACAAAATAGACCTTTTCTGTAGGCGATTCGTCATATTCAGCCCCACCCCCGGGGAGGAAGTGGGAGAGCCCAACCCAAAACTTCTGAGACCCGGTCTCTTCCTTTCCGTGAAGCTTGAGAGCAACCATACCGAAGTGCTTAGGTGCTGCATAGGGATTAACCTGAGCCAGCTGAACCTTTTTCATATATCCCTCCTTTCCCAATATTGACAGAATGCACCAGGCGACCGGAGCCTATTGGTCCCCTTCATCCACGATGGCTACCAATCTCACTATAGACCCATCACCTTTCACCCATCGGATAGGAAAGCCAGCGATGGTAACCCTCTTGCCCAGAACTTCATCTATATCACCACCTACATTCTCCCATCCCATAATGCCGTTACCCAGTATAAGCCTGTGGCACGGTTCCCACAAGGGGAAGTCTTCCAAGACATCGTGCCCGGTTTCCCGCTTATACTCCTCACATATGTCCGGTCGCAATGGTCCCGGTCCATGAGGAGCAATAGCTGTAGCTAACGGGTGGTCCAACGCTTGTTGGTCAACGCCGACTGCCTTTACTCCCTTTTCAACAAACCACTCGCCTGCCTCCTTGTACAGTCCGGGTGAATAGCAAAAATACTCTATGCTGTCTCTATATTTGGCATGCCAACCCGTGTGAACAATGACAATGTCGCCCTTTTCAATTTTGGGTCTTGCCTTGTCTAGGTCCTCGGGCATAATTTTCTCCCACTTCTTCTTGGGAATGTCCACGATTACTCCAGTGCCGTAATATTTATCCAAGGGAATCTCATCGGTATAAGGGGTGTCCTCAATCACATGGGCTGGGGAATCAGCATGCGTGGAGACGTGCATAGTGTGTGTAAGTATCTGGGTTAATACCCCGGATTTAGCATGGTAATGCATACGCTCAATCTTGACATCGGCAAAATACGGCCACAATGGCACCTTGTCACCAAAAGGCTGACTCAAATCAACAAGCTTTACTTTTCCCATAATAGATACCTCCTTTGAATGTTATTTGCTTAGCTCTCAACAACGTGAACTGGCATTACCTCCTTTGGCTTTGATTTTTGATTGTGGCTCGTCCGCCAAGGCAAAACCCCATCTACCCCTAGCATATTATAAACAGAGGATAGGCTTTGTCAACGATAGTATATACACAAGCATAATATATAGCTAAATAAGGGTGCTTTTTAAATTAGTGGAACCTGTCTCCTACCTTACTTTCTTATACCCCACTAATTATAAACACCAAGAAACCTATCCTCAACAGGTCTCTTACTATCCATCTGGTATGCAACTTTATGTTAAGTGCTTAACCGACACATTGACTGGTTTTTCAAAACCAAGTACTATGATTGAATAACCACACGGCAGGATACAGAGAGGCTGTTTAAGAATTTGCAGCGAGGTGAGACTGATGAAAAGAAGTAAGATTATTGACCTTAGCGTTACCACAGTTAACAATCCTCCGGGGGCTTATATTCAGTCTGAGATTATATATTCAACTCACAAGGATAGTGCCGAGCTTTGGGGTAAGATTCTTAACTGGCCAGATGATTTGCTTCCCGAGAGTGGGTTCGCCGCTGTGGAGCTAGCCAAGATCAGTACTCATGCCGGAACCCACCTGGATGCCCCCTGGCATTATGGCCCAAACTCAGGAGGAAAGCCAGCAAAGACGATTGACCAAATACCACTCGAATGGTGTTACGGGGATGGTGTGCTGCTGGACTTTAGCCACAAGAAAAGGGGCGAATCTATCTCAGTAGAGGATGTTAAACAAGCTTTAGATAAGATTAATTACAAGATTAAACCCTTTGATATTGTGTTGATAAGAACGGATACATCAAAACACTATGGGGAGCCAGGCTATGAGAATATGCACCCTGGTATGACTAGACAGGCTACCTTGTGGTTGATAGAGCAAGGTGTCAGAGTTATGGGAATAGATGCCTGGGGCTGGGACAGACCTTTTGACGTTATGCTGGAAGAACACAAAAGTGGAGTCAAGGGTAATTTCTGGGCAGCCCACTTTGCCGGGAAAGAGAAAGAATACTGTCAAATTGAAAATCTCGCCAACCTTGACCTTATTCCAGTGCCCTACGGTTTTAAGGTTGCGGTATTTCCAGTGAAGATTAAGAAAGCCAGTGCCGGCTGGACTCGAGCAGTGGCTATTATTGGTGAATAAAGAATATCGGGGCGAGCGAAAGACATATTACATATCAAAAGTAATAATTCCCCCCGGTTTAACTGCGATTGAAATCCCCTCTTTGATTTGTAGCCATCTTTACAGATACTGCGGGCTGTGTTGAATGTCTTGATGTTGACATAGTAAGCAGGTAATATATGCTCCTGTCACTGCGTTGTAAAGTACTTTTTAAACAAACTACAAACAACCTCAGGATGGTCGCCTTGAATTTAGCCTTAATATCAAGTATATTTACTAACAGATTTGCTTAAGGAAGAGCGATGAAAGAGAAGCCTGAAAGAAAAGAGGAGTTCAGGACTACTGTTGACGGGACTGTAGTTAAGCGAGTATATACTCCAGCCGATTTAGAAGAGCCCAAACCAGATACCAACCTTCCCGGAGAGTACCCATTTACCAGGCATGTAATGCCGACTGGCTACAGGGGCAGGTTATGGACTATGCGTCAATACTCTGGATTTGCTACTGTAGAAGAAACGAATAAGCGGTACAAGTATTTATATGAACAAGGGGTTACCGGTTTTAGTATTGCCTTCCACCTGCCTACCCAATTAGGCTATGACTCAGACCATCCTCTTGCTGTTGGAGAGGTTGGCAAATGTGGCGTAGCCATAGACTCACTTCAGGATATGGAGAGGCTTTGGGTTGGCATCTCATTAGCCGATGTGAGCACATCAATGACAATTAATGCTACCGCCCCCATTTTGTTAGCAATGTATGTTGCTGCTGCAGAAAAGCAGGGGGCAAGTCAAGAAAAGCTCAGGGGAACTGTCCAAAACGATTTATTAAAGGAATATATAGCCAGAAATACATATATCTTTGGACCAGAACCATCAATGCGATTGATAACAGACCTCTGCTCCTACTGCGCCCAAAATATGCCGAAATGGAATCCAATAAGCATCAGCGGCTATCATATGCGGGAGGCTGGGGCTACAGCCATTCAAGAAGCTGCCTTCACCCTTGCCAATGGAATTGCATATGCGCAGGCAATGGTAGACAAGGGAATGGCGGTTGATTCCTTTGCCCCAAGATTCTCCTTTTTCTTCGCTGCCTACACCAACCTCCTTGAGGAGATTGCCAAGTTTAGGGCAGTGCGTCGGGTGTGGGCTAAAATAATGAAAGAAAGATTTGGTGCCCAAGACCCAAGGTCTATGATGTTGAGGTTTCACGCTCAGACGGATGGGTTTACCCTCACCGAACAGCAGCCAATCAACAACATCGTCAGAGTAACCTTGCAGGCACTGGCTGCCACATTAGGCAGTTGCCAATCTTTACATACAAACTCCTTCGATGAGGCACTAGCTCTGCCCAGTGAAGAGGCAGTACAAGTTGCTTTAAGAACCCAGCAAATCATTGCCCATGAGAGTGGGATTAGTGATACTGTTGACCCGGTTGGTGGCTCATACTACGTTGAGTGGCTAACAAATAAGATAGAGGAAGGGGTACAAGAATACCTCAAAAAGATTGATAGTATGGGTGGCGCATTAGAGGCAATAAAGAAGGGATTCATCCAGAAAGAAATTATGCGGTCAGCTTATAATTATCAAAAGGCAGTGGATTCTGGTGAGCAGGCCGTTGTTGGCGTTAACATGTTTGCCACCGAAGACAAACCAACATTAAAGTTATTGGAGATTGATGAAGGGATAGAGAAAAAGCAGATAAAGAGACTAAGTAAACTGAAGCGTGAGAGAGACAATAAGCGAGTAAGCCAGGTTTTGGATAAGGTGCGCCAAGTGGCAGAAGGTGACCAGAATATCATGCCGGTGTTAATTGAGGCGGTTAAAGCTTATGCTACGGTTGGGGAAATAACTGACGCGCTTCGGGATGTGTTTGGCGAGTATAGAGAGCCAACCATAGTCTAATTTATTAAGAGGAAAGCATTTGCTATGCAAGGTAAAAAAATACGAGTCTTGATAGCTAAACCTGGCTTAGATGGGCACGATAGAGGGGCTAAGGTGATAGCGCAGGGTTTGAGGGATGCCGGGATGGAGGTTATTTATCTCGGGCTAAGGTTAACACCAGAGCAAATTGCTGAAGCAGCTATACAAGAAGACGTGGATGTGGTTGGCTTAAGTTGTCTGTCTGGAGCTCACATGGCATTGCTGCCCAAAACAGTGAAGCTTATTAGAGAGCAGGGTGATAAGGATATTCTGTTCATCGGCGGCGGCATTATACCTGAGAAAGATATTCCTAAGCTGAGAGAGGCTGGTATTGCCCGGGTATTTGGACCAGGCGTACCCCTCTCCGAAATTATCGATTCCATTAAGACAAGGTTGGAGGTAAAAATTAATGATAGTAAGGATTGACCACATAGGTATTGCAGTGAACAGCATAGAAGATACGGTAAAGCTGTATTCAGATGGACTCGGATTAGAGGTTGAGGATATAGAAATTCTGGAAGAGGAAAAGGTTAAGGCGGTAATGATTCCCGTAGGCGAGAGCAAGATTGAGTTGATAGAGTCGACTGATTCAGAAGGACAAATCGCCAAGCACATCAAAAAGAAGGGAGAGGGAATACATCATCTGGCCCTGGAAGTGCAAGATATTCAGGATATGCTCAAGACATTAAAGGAGAAGAATATCCCCTTGATTGATGAACAGCCAAGAGTTGGAGTTGGAGGGTCTAAGATTGCCTTCCTACACCCCAAAGAAACAAAGGCACTAATTGAATTGGTGGAGCATTAAATGGTTGAAGATAGCCAAGCAAAAGAAAAACAATTAGCTGAGTTAGAGGAACGCCGCCAGCAAATAAAGGAGATGGGGGGGAAAGGGCAGGTAGAAAAGCAAAAAGCAAAGGGCAAGCTAACAGCGCGACAACGAATAGACATGCTGCTGGATGAAGGAACATTTCATGAGATTGGAATTTTTGCCAAAAGCAGAGGTGCAACTTCTTCAGGGAAAGTAGCAGCTGATGCAGTAGTTACCGGCTACGGAGAAATTGATGGGAGACGCGTGTATATCTACTCTCAGGATTTTACCAGCATGGGAGGCACCCTGTCAGAAATGCACGGAGAGAAAATTTGCCACATATTAGATAGTGCAATGAAAGCTGGCTGTCCCATCATAGGTATTAATGACTCCGGAGGGGCAAGGATTCAGGATGGTGTTGACAGTCTAAGTAGTTTTGGTAAGATTTTCATGAGGAATACACTAGCCTCAGGAGTAATACCTCAGATATGCGCTATCTTGGGACCAACTGCCGGGGGTGCAGTATACTCTCCAGCATTGATGGATTTCATATTCATGGTTAAAGAGATAAGTCATGCCTTTATCACTGGGCCACGGGTAATTAAGGCGGTAATGGGAGAGGAGGTTAGTGAGGAGGAACTGGGTGGAGCTAATGCTGTCCAGAGAAAGGCAGGGGTCGCTTGTCGTTCCGAAAATAGCGAGATGGAATGTTTTCAAAGCATAAAGGAGTTGCTAAGCTATTTGCCCTCAAGCAATAAGGAAAAGCCAAAAAGAATGGACCGGGGAGATAATCCGCAGCGTATAGATAAATCTCTATTCGATATTGTTCCAGCCAACCCAAGCCAAGTCTACGACATGCATAAAATAATTGAGAGAGTATTTGACCAGAGGCAGGATGTCAGCAAAAACTACTTTGAGCTATTCCCGAGCTTCGCTACCAACATTATCACCTGTTTTACCAGGTTGAATGGTTGGTCGGTGGGTATAATAGCAAATCAACCTATATCAAAGGCCGGCTGTCTAGATATTGACGCCAGTGATAAAGCATCCAGGTTTATCAGATTCTGTGACGCCTTCAATATCCCGATTATCACACTGGTCGATGTCCCCGGATACTTACCGGGAACAGGCCAAGAGTGGGGTGGGATAATTAGGCACGGAGCAAAGATGCTTTATGCCTATTCTGAGGCAACAGTGCCAAAGCTAACCATTACTATTAGAAAAGCATATGGCGGTGCTTACATCGGAATGTGTAGCAAGCATTTAGGGGCTGATTTTGTTTTTTGCTGGCCCAACTCTGAGCTGGCAGTAATGGGAGCCGAGGGGGCAGCCCCAATAATATTCAGAAAAGAGCTGGAAAAGGCAGATAATCCTGAGGAATTACTAAAACAGAAGGTAAAAGAATATAGAGAAGAATTTGCCAATCCCTATAAAGCCGCCGAGCACCTGCACATTGATGACGTGATTGACCCGGCAGAAACAAGACCTAGACTGATAACAGCTTTGGAAATGACCATAGATAAAATAGAAGACAGACCACGGAAGAAGCATGGCATTATGCCAGCATAACTGGAAATACTTGCCTTCAGTGTTATTTTCTGCTAGATTAATTGTGTCTTTATGGGGCTGTAGTTCAATCGGGAGAACGTTTGACTGGCAGTCAAAAGGTAGGGGGTTCGAATCCCCCCAGCTCCACCATAAGGTAATGATATTACCCAAATTTAGCTACTAGCTGGCAATTCTAATTGTCCAGAAGCAGTTATTCTCGTTTACTGATTGGTAATAGTGTTTCCTCAGTTTACCTTAAACTTCCAGGCAGTTTTCCCATATGCCATGGATATTACAGTAGGCAAGGGCGCAGAAAGCCTTGAATTCCGCCACAGGTACCTGAAACCTGACATTGGGGTTAGTGTAGGCGGGGGCAAAAGCAGCCCGACCCAAGTTTATCACCTGTCCGTCCTGCTTCACCCCGATTAGCTCAATCCAATCAATGTGGTGCTCCACCGTGTTGGGATGGGGCGTTTCTTTGCCTACCACTATGTGGACAAGGTCGGCCCCACCTTCTCCTTTACCCTTACCGATTTCAATAAGTGGAACATGCTTCTCTTTTCCCTCAGACTCCATGCTTTTCAGTATATCCTTTAATTGCATGACTCACCTCCTTGCCTTCTGAATTCTTACTCATTTCTGCTCCTCTTCCTTGAGCAGGTCATTGAAAATCTCAGTATGGTATATTTCATGGTTTCTGATACGAAGTAGAAGCTGTTTAAAGTCTGCCTCCTCAATCTCCTTGGAAGCACGGACATAGGTGTTAGCCACCTCCTGCTCAATCTTGATGTCAGCTCGGAGCATATCAGCAGTCTTAGTTGACCGATCAACCGAGGTAGCTATTTTACTAGCTCCTCCCCCTTCTCGGTAATCTCATACCTATCATCCTTCTGGTTAGTTAAGCCAGCTTGTGCCAGTTCCCGGAGCCCGCTTCTCACCCTAAATAGAGGCAGCCCAGCGTCTTTAGCAATTTCTTCGGGAGACCCTAGTCCTGATTTGAGAGCACGGAGCATCTTAGCACCTGACTCAGTAGGCTTACCATCAGGGCTAATGCAAGCCATAATATCCCTCCTATTTTGTTTACAGTTTTTTCTTGCAGAGGTACCAGTCCACGCACTCGTATCCCTGCTTAACACGCTCCTCAGCCATTTCCTGCGTCTTGGGTGGCGGCACTACCACCATATCACCCGGCTTCCAGTTGGCTGGGGTAGCTACGGCATTGGCATCAGTCGTTTGCAAGGCATCTATTATTCTCAGTATCTCTTGCATGTTCCTGCCAGTAGTCAGCGGATAGTAAAGTATGGTCCTGATAATCTGTTTGTCATCAATTATGAATACGCACCTGACAGTCTCGGTCTTACTCTGCCCCGGGTGAATCATACCATAGGCAAGGGAAACCTCCTTGCTGAGGTCAGCGATTATAGGGAATGGTATCTTTATCCCTGTTTTCTCTTCTACGTTGCGCACCCAGGCAATGTGGGACGAGACACTATCCACACTGAGTCCTAGGAGCTCTACTCCACGCTTTTGTAGTTCTGGGTGGATTTCGGCAAAGGCGATAAACTCGGTGGTGCATACCGGTGTGAAATCTGCCGGGTGGGAGAAGAGAACCAGCCAGCTCCCTTTGAAGTCTTCCAGCTTGAGTACCCCGTGAGTGGTTACTGCTTCGAAGTCTGGTGCTGGCTCACCCAGTCGGGGAAGACTGATTATTTGTTCCTTAACCTCTTCCATTTCATATACCTCCTCAATGTTATTTTTTAGAAGACGAAAATTTACCTCAAAGTTTTGCTTTCTTAAAACCTCCTTCCCCCGAAGTATTATCAAGCAAAGCCATTTTCTTTATGCTTTTTAGCAATTGTATCAGCTAGGTTATCCAGCGCCCTGAAATCAGCTTCTTTCGGAAAGCCCCTGCTCAACACTGGTTCCAGTATTTCTACCTTCAGGTTGGGAATCATCGCAGCCAGTTGCTCAACTGCCTTACCTCCCCAGCTATAAGAGCCGATGATGGAGATGAATTTAAGATTGGGTCTCAGGGCATTCGCTAGGATTGCAGCATAAGCAACGTTCGGATGCGGACCGGCAAGGACAGTAGGTGTCCCGATAACAACCGTCGCCGCATCCACCAGAGCCATCGCCAGTTTCCCGATGTCCGTTACGGCAAGGTCAAATTGTTTCACCGTCACGCCTCTCTCGGCTAAAGCTCCGACGAAGCATTCCACCATCTTGCGGGTGCTGCCGTGCATCGAGATATAGGGCAGTACCACGACGTTCTTGGGCTCGTCGAATGCCTAGCTATGATAGGCTTTCAGGATAAACTCAGGCCTATCATGCATAGGCCCGTGGCTGGGAGCAATGATGTCAATCGTATAGTCCTTTACCTTCTCCAGGTTCTTCCGGATAGTGGCTCGGAAGGGCATCATGATTTCCGCGTAATATCTCTTAGCAGCTTCGTAGACCTGCCCTCCATCCTTGACATACAGATCGGTTGTAGCCAGGTGGGAGCCAAAGAAGTCACAGGGGAAGAGTATCTTATCTTCCCTCAAATAGGTAAGCATTGTCTCCGGCCAGTGAACCCAGGGGGTATGGATAAACTCCAGCGTTCTACCCCCCAGCGAAATGGTCTCTTTATCGCTTACCGTTATGAACTTCGCTTCTGGAATCATGAGCAGGTCGATAAGCATGTCCTTACACTTTGGTGTGCATACCACTTTCGCTTCAGGGTATTTCTCCAGCACCTGGGGGATAGCACCGGAATGGTCCTGCTCGGCATGATTGGCAACTACATAATCAATGCTTTTCACTCCAAGCTCATTCAGGTTATTTAAAAGCATATCCGGCATCGTAGAGTCTACAGTGTCAATAAGCGTTGTCCTCTCACTACCCCTAATTAAATATGAGTTATAGCTTGTGCCATCGGGCAGTGGTATCAGCGAGTCAAATAACCGCCGGTCCCAGTCAATAGCTCCAACCCAATAAATCCCTGGCTTTATCTCTCTTGGTTTCATCTTACTCCTCCTTCTCAAAATCACTCTTGGCGGCTCCGCAGACAGGACACACCCAGTCATCTGGTATCTCTTCAAAGGGTGTCCCCGGTTTAATGCCGCCATCGGGGTCTCCCAGTTCCGGGTCATAGATATAGCCGCAAACGGTACACTTATATTTTACCATTTTGGGTGCCTCCTTTTTCTCCTCAATATAGCTGGGGGCTGTCTTGGGAGTGGTGCCCCGTTTGACCTGGTAGTAATAGTCATAAGTCATACATACCTTTTCACTAAGGACATCAGCGCCTGCGATCTCGCCGATAAAAATGGTATGGGTGCCCACGTCTATTTCTTGAAGCACTTTAGCTTCTAGATATGAGACAGCGTTCTCAATAACCACTGGGGCTTTTGTTTGACCTATTCTATAACTAATCTCCTCAAGCTTGTTTGTGTCTCTGCCTGACTTGAAGCCAAAGTGACCAATGAAAGAGAGGGGCGTATCCTGGCAGAGGACTGAAGCGGTAAGGACTTTGCTTTCCTTGATAAACTCGTGGGTCAAATTGTTCTTATTGATGCTTACGGCAATAGTCGGTGGTTCAGAAGTTATTTGGAATACAGTATTGGCAATTTGCCCATTAAGCCTGTCTCCCTTTCTTGAACCTATTACATACATACCGTAACCTAATTTATACAGAGCTTTGAGATTCATTTTCACCTCCTGACTACGGCTTCAGGTCACCCTTAATACTGATGATTACCTCCTTAAGGGGTATATCTTTGCCCGCCGACTGCGTTGCCTGTTTTACCATAAAAGTTAATCCCGCGCAACAGGGCACCTCCATGTGCACCACGGTCAGGCTCTTTACCGATGAATGGCTCAGGATATCGGTCAGCTTCTTCAGGTGGGCCTGGAAGTCATCCAGTTTGGGACAGGCGACCA
>CAZFRL010000015.1:0-31802 GCA_964521325.1 uncultured Dehalococcoidales bacterium
ACTATAGGGTAGGATATACCGATCCACTTTTCCACCACATTCGGGACACTACCCATTAGTTTTGAGCGTAACAGCGAGTGGCTTAACTGAGGCTCAGAATCTGCCTACACTCGCACTATGGTTGTGGATTATCTCAATTGGCTTGATAGTATTTGGAATCTATAGAATGTATAGAACTCTGGGTGCTATAGAAGAAGTTACCATCACTTCGGGGGAAGCTGAAGATAAGCTGCCAGAAGCTGTTAAGACAGCCCTAAGAGAGCTAGAGGAAGAGAAGCGACCGGAATTAGAACTCGTATTTGCAGATGAGCAACCACCTTTTCGCATGGGAGCTCAATCGGAGAAACTTATTAATTACCGTGTGCGTCTTGATAAAGGTGATGTAGCTAGAAATGTGAGTATCGCTTTTTGGATTCAGCCGAATTTAGAGTTTGTAGATGAAGCTAATCCATTACCTGCGCCTTATACAAAATATAAGGAATACAGTTCTGCTCTTTTTTCCTCTTCAGACATCCAAAGACCTTTGGAGAATAATCACAAATTAAAGGTAAAAGCGCCTTCTCAGACTGGTCGTTACATAGTAGCATACAGGTTATACTGTGATGGGTATTTTAGTGAATTCACGGAATTTGAAATTATAGTTGAGGAACCAGAAGTACAATCCTAGACTCAATTATTGTGTTAATTGACTATCGCCGAATATAGCTTCAAACTATCCTCAAACCTGACTAACCTAATATATCTCTCCATACGCTTAGCCAAGATGAGGTCACGTATCCCCGGCATGAGGTACCTCGATATATTATTGCACCTGTTCAGTTGATTCAGTATAATATCGTTAAGAATTTACTATATTTGTTGAGCCTAAAACAGAATACCCAGGGTAGCAATAGTATATTATAGTGGTAAGTTGAATAAATATGGCTAAGAGTAAGGTAAAACAAACCTCAAATAATAGCCGCCGGGTGGCTACCAGTGATGATATAGAAGTCTCCACCTATCTGGAGATTGCCAAGGAGATAGGTGGTGAGCAGCCTATCACCGCTGAGGAAGCTGTACCTGGAGCTGAGCGCGAGGCAATAGTTGTCATTGACTTTGGCTCCCAATACAGCATGCTAATTGCCCGACGAGTCCGTGAGTGCCAGGTATATTGCGAGCTGCTACCTTATGATACCCCCTGGGAAAAGATAGCCCCGTTGAAGCCCAGGGGATTTATCCTCTCCGGAGGACCAGCCAGTGTCAACGAGCCGGGTGCCCCCATGGCTTCGGCTTATATTTATGAAAGCCATTTACCAATACTGGGCATCTGCTATGGGATGCAGGTTCTCACCAAACAGCTGGGCGGACAGGTAGCACTGGGAACAAAGCGTGAGTATGGTCACGCTATTCTCCACTTAAGCAACGTAGACTCACCTTTATTTACTGATTTAGCTCCTTCACCCTCGGTATGGATGAGCCATGCTGACCGAATTGAAGAAATGCCGCCCGGTTTCACTGCCCTAGCCTATACCGAAAATTCGCCCATCGCTGTCATGGGTAACGACAAAAAAATATATGGTCTTCAATTTCATCCTGAAGTAGCCCATACCCCTCAGGGAAAGACTATTCTGGAAAACTTCGTCTACCGAGTGTGTGGCTGCCAGGGAAACTGGACGATAGGCAACTTTATAGACGAGAGCATATCTAGAATTAAAAAACAAGTAGGCAAGGGTAGAGTCATCAGCGCTCTCTCAGGCGGAGTTGATTCATCAGTGGTTGCCACCCTCATTCACCGAGCCATTGGTGACCAGCTTACCTGCATCTTCGTTAATCATGGGCTACTGCGACGTGAAGAGGTAGAAAGAACCTTTAATACCTTCCGACTTAATCTAGGTATGAATATCATCTCTGTGGATGCCAGTGAGAGATTCCTTGACCGCTTAAAAGGGATAACTGACCCGGAGATGAAGCGCAAAGTTATTGGAGAGGAATTTATCAAGGTGTTTGAGGAGGAAGCTAACAAGATAGCCAAGGTTGACTTCCTTGCCCAGGGAACCCTCTATCCCGATGTCATTGAGAGTGCTTCCTCAGGAAGCAGAGCCTCAGCCAAAATAAAGACCCACCATAATGTTGGCGGCTTACCCGCCAACATGACGCTCAATTTACTTGAACCGCTACGAGACCTGTTTAAGGATGAAGTACGCCAGGTGGGACTAGCCCTGGGTTTGCCTGAAGACATGGTGTGGCGACAGCCCTTCCCCGGACCGGGCTTAGCCATCCGTATTATTGGCGAGGTAACCAAGGAGAAGCTTGAGATACTGCGGGGTGCCGACTGGATTGTAATGAACGAGATTAAAAAGGCAAAGCTATATCGTCAGCTATGGCAGAGCTTTGCCATACTCACCGATGTCAAGAGTGTAGGCGTAATGGGAGATTATAGAACCTACGGCTATCTGGTAGCCATTCGTGCCGTGACCAGTGAGGATGCCATGACCGCTGATTGGGCACGTCTTCCCTATGACCTGCTGGCCCGGATTTCCAACCGCATCGTCAATGAAGTCCCCGGCGTAAACCGGGTTGTCTATGATATAACCTCCAAGCCCCCATCAACTATAGAGTGGGAGTGATGATAAACAATACCATACAAGGAGGTAAATCCTGAAGATATTAGTTATTGGTGGGGGAGCTAGAGAGCATACCTTAGTCTGGAAGCTAAACCAGAGTCGCAAAGCTAACGAGATTTACGTGGCTCCAGGTAATGCTGGCACGGCTCAAACAGCCCATAACCTGGATATCAAGCCTAATGATATAGAATCACTCGCCAAAATAGCCCAGGAAAAGGGTGTAGAGCTTGTTATTATCGGACCGGAGGCACCTCTGGCTGATGGTATTGTTGACTACTTTCAAGGTAGAGGCATCCCTATTTTTGGTCCAACCAAGGCAGCAGCCCAGATAGAGTCGAGCAAGGTTTTTGCCAGGGAGCTAATGCAAAAATATAACATCCCCTGTGCCCGAGGGGCTAGCTTCTCTGATTATAATCAAGCAAAGGAGTATGTCCTTAAACAGAGACCACCGGTTGTAGTTAAGGCTGACGGGTTAGCTGCGGGAAAGGGGGTAACCGTAGCCGATTCAATCCCACAGGCATTAGACGCTCTGGCTAACATCATGGAGAACAGAGCCTTTGGCAACGCCGGTGACAGGGTAGTTATTGAGGAGCGTTTATCAGGAAAAGAGATGAGTTCCTTTGCCTTTACTGACGGTGATACTGTCATCCCTATGGTACCGGCCTGTGATTATAAACCGGTATTTGATGGTGACCAGGGACCTAATACCGGCGGTATGGGCAGTTATAGTCCGCCGCATTTCTATAATCCAGTGCTGGCTAAAATGGTAGAGGAAACCATTATGGAACCAGCAGTTAAGGCGATGGATGAAGAAAAAAGACCTTATAAAGGTGTCCTTTATGGTGGGTTAATGATTACCAATTACGGACCAAGGGTACTAGAATTTAATGCCCGGTTTGGTGACCCGGAAGCCCAGGTTACTCTGCCCCGACTTAAAACAGACCTGGTTGATATTATGCTGGCGGTGATTGATAATAAACTTGACCAGCTAAATGTGGAATGGAGTGAAGATGCCTGCGTTGGAGTAGTAATGGCATCAGCCGGATATCCCGGCAGCTATAAAACCGGCTTCCCCATCACCGGGTTGGATGAGTTAGATAAAGATATAGTGGTGTTTCACGCTGGAACCAAGGTAGGCTCAAAGGGGGGACAGGTATTGACTAATGGAGGGCGAGTTTTAACTGTAGTGGCTACGGGCAAGACTATTGCCGAAGCCAGACAAAAGGTTTATGCTAATATATCCCGAATTCACTTTGAGGGTTGCCATTATCGTAAAGACATCGCCGAGATAAAAGAAGGAGAACACTAGGAGAGGTAGATACAATGCCATTAGTAGCTGTAGTTATGGGTAGCCAATCAGATGCTGAAGCGATGCAGCCATCACTGGATGTATTAAGTAAACTTGGTATTGATTATGAGGTGTCGGTAATATCAGCCCACCGCACCCCGGAAAAGGCCAGAGAGTATGGGTCAGCTGCCCGAGGTCGGGGGATTGAGGTTATAATTGCCGCTGCCGGTGGAGCCGCCCACCTGCCTGGAGTTCTGGCTAGCTGGACAACTCTGCCTGTCATCGGTGTGCCGATGGCTACCAGTGAGCTGAAAGGGGTTGACGCTCTCTACTCTATAGTTCAGATGCCGGCGGGAATACCGGTAGCCACCATGGCTATAGGCACTGCCGGGGCTAAGAATGCCGCTTACCTCGCTGCCGAAATTTTATCCCTGAAGTATAACGAGATACGAAAAGCCTGCGAAAAATACAGGAGTGATTTACAAGGAGACAACAAATGATTGAGCGATATTCCCGACCGCAGATGAAGAGGGTCTGGTCGGATGAAAATAAGTTTGACAAATGGCTTAGGGTAGAGATTGCTACCTGTGAGGCATGGGCTGAGCTAGGTGTTATTCCCAGAGAAGCTGTAGCTAAGATAAAGCTTGCCCGAGTTAATCTTAAACGCATGGGGGAGATTCTCAAAGAAACTCACCACGATATGACTGCCTTTCTCAGTTCGGTGTCAGAGAGCGTGGGTAATGAATCACGCTTTATCCATCTTGGTCTTACTTCTTCCGATGTAATAGATACTGCCCTCAGCTTGCAGCTAGTTGAAGCTGCTGAGCTACTCAGTCAGGATATAAAAGAACTCACCTCAGTACTGGCACAGACGGCAATAAAACATAAGTACACAGCTATGATGGGTCGCACTCACGGCATTCATGCTGAGCCAATCTCTTTTGGTTTAAAGCTAGCATTATGGGTTGAGGAGATGAAGCGCAACCAGCTCAGGCTTACCGAGGCCAAGCGAGCCATTGCCGCAGGTAAGATTTCGGGGGCAGTAGGCACCTATGCTACATTGTCTCCTGAGCTTGAGGAGAAAGCCTGTGCCAGATTGAAACTCACCCCAGCCTCAGTATCGAGTCAGATTTTGCAGCGCGATCGCCATGCTCAGTTCGTCACTACTTTAGCCATAATCGCTAGCTCACTGGAAAAATTCGCTACCGAGATTCGAGGGCTGCAACGAACTGAGGTACAAGAAGCAGGGGAACCATTCTCTGCTGGTCAGACTGGCTCTTCAGCTATGCCACATAAACGAAATCCTGAGCTTTGTGAACGAGTCTGCGGCTTAGCCCGGCTGGTAAGGGGCTACTCTTTAACCTCAATGGAAAATATTGCCCTGTGGCATGAACGCGACATCAGCCACTCCTCAACTGAACGCATTATCTTGCCCGACTCCTGTCTTGTATTGGATTATTCCCTTGCCCTTTTTACCTCTATAATGAAAGGGTTACAAATTTATCCCCAGCGGATGAAACGAAATATAGACATTACCAGAGGCTTAATCTTTTCCCAGCGAGTAATGCTGGCCCTTATAGATAAGGGGTTGAGTCGGCAAAAAGCGTATGAATTGGCGCAGCGAAATGCTATGAAGGCATGGAAAGGAAACAAGCGTTTCCTCAGCCAGTTAAAAGCTGACCCCGAGGTTACTGCTATTCTACCACCGGCAGAGCTTGAGCCGCTTTTTGACTATCAATACTATCTGCGTTATATGGATGACATCTTTGAACGTCTGGGCTTGACTGAAACCCAGTGGAAAAGCAGTATAGCTGAGCCTACTGAACTGGCTCCCAGAGCGATATGAGTAGTTTTCCAGTCATACTAAATACAGACCTGACGTTGCCATTATTTTTTCGAGGCAAGGTGCGGGATACCTATGAACTAGGTAACCTGCTACTTATTGTAGCCACCGACCGAATCTCAGCCTTTGACTCTGTTCTACCCTGCGGTATTCCCAATAAGGGCTTGGTGCTTAACCAGCTCTCCGTTTTCTGGTTCAACCAGACAAAAGATTTACTACCCAACCATCTGATAGAAGCTGTTGATGATGTTCATCGCCTCGATTCCTATCTTTCCACCAAAAGTCGCTTTGCCTACCCTTCCTATCTCACTGGGCGGTCTATGATTGTCAACAAAGCCAAGCGCCTGCCTGTCGAGTGTGTGGTGCGTGGCTACCTTGCCGGCTCGGCCTGGGCAGAGTATCAGCAATACGGCACTATTTCCGGATTCTCTTTAGCTAAAGGCTTGAAGCAAAGCCAGGAATTACCCCAGCCGTTATTCACCCCTACCACCAAGGCAGAATCCGGACATGACCTGCCCTTATCTATGGATGAAATGAAGAAATTAGTCGGTGACGATATGGCCGAAGAGATGAGGGAGAAGAGCCTGGCCATCTATAACTATGCCAGGGAGTATGCCCGAGCCAGAGGCATTATTATTGCCGATACCAAGATGGAATTCGGGCTGGTTGATGACAGGCTTATCCTTATTGACGAGCTGTTAACCCCGGACTCATCTCGCTTCTGGGATGCCGGGCTATATAAGATTGGGCAGCCCCAGCCCAGCTATGATAAACAGCCAGTTCGCGACTGGCTAGTTGAGTCAGGATGGGATAAAGAACCACCAGCCCCCATGCTGCCGCCGGAGGTCATCGAGGCTACCACCAGAAGATACCGACAGGCTTACGAAAAGCTGACGGGTGGGAAGCTAGAAGAAAAATGAGCTACGAGGACAACCGCTCTTCAGGGATTCAGCCTGATTCCCTTCTCTCCCCAAAGGAGTTTACCCTCAGAATCTATTCGCTGCACATATGACCTTTCTGATTTGAATGTGGACTTACCGCTGCCCCAGGCAATAACAACCCCGCCATACCCGTCGTAGTCCACGGCATGAGGACCACCAGTTGTGAACAATATTCCGTCGTCAGGCCACATGGTTCTGCCGGCAGCGTCTATTTTCTGAGCCCGAATCCCGAATGTAACAATTGCCCCACCCGAGCCATCACTCACCGCCATGCGCGGCCAGAAGCTCGAATTTGTTTTGATATAGCAGACCTCTTCTCCACCCGCCTGCCACTTGATGTTACCATCGGCATCTATCTTCTGGGCATACATGCTCATCAGCCCCTTTCGCAGGTCTTCCCAGATGACGATAGCACCGCCGGCGTCATCGCTCACGACGAGATGGTTGCAGGGAAAGACTCCTCCCCCTTTGGTTATACCCAACGGTACACCATTGTCTGTCCACAAGACTTTACCCCGAGCATCCACCCGCTGGGCGTAGAGGTCACATAGGAGCGCTTCCGGTGAGCCGTCTTCTATTTTCCCTTCGGGCACCTGCATCCAGACGCCAATCGCCCCACCTGAGCCATCGCTTATGACCTTTGGTTCTTCGGCATAAACTCCTTCCGGAGTGGTGTACAGAAGTACGCCATCCTGCCCCCAGGGTAGGCTTCCTTCGGCATTTATCCTCTGCGCGAAGATGCGGTTGGTATTTTTCGGCCGGTGCGGCTCAAGACCCGGTTCAGTATGCAATTCCTGCCAGATAACAATGGCACCACCAGTTCCGTCACCGGCTAGTCCTAGACTATTGCTTTTATATATATTATGGCTTACTATTGATACCCCATCTTCTTCCCAAGGAAAATTACCTTCGGGGTCTATCTTTATGACGAATAAAGTTCTTTCATCATGGCTGTAATCGGTGGCAATGATAACACCACCAGCGCCATCGCTTATAATGTGGCCAACACCCCTGACCTCCCTCTGCCAGAGGATGTTGCCTTCAGCCTCTACTCTGGTAGCGTTCGTTACGTATGGTATCTGGCGACGACCAGGTGCCAATTTCCAATCTGGCTCTGAGGGATATGCACTCCAGGCGATAACAGCTCCTCCGGAGCCGTCACCCACAATGTGAAGCTCATGAAAGCTATCAAATTCTTTGTAGCCGCCACCGATGAGCACGCCTTCATTACCCCAAAGGATATATCCCTCAGGGCTTATTTTCTGAACATAGAAATCATGCCGGTTACCGCCCTTGATGTCCTCGTAAACAGCTATAGCGCCACCGGTACCGTCACTGGTTACCTTGGGGCCGTACGGCTGGCCAGAATGGAACAGACAACCGCAGCCAGTGCTGAAGATGGTAGTCGCCAGCAGGACGACAACTATAGTTGTTACGCAGAAACTGACCAAGGTTTTCATTTTTCAACTCTCGCTTATGGATTCAGCCTTGAAATCCTTGGTGCTGAGGAGTTCGCCGCTAATCTGCTCATCGATTTGGGTATGTTGTTCTCAACACTAAGCGGATAAAAATCCCCCGTCAACAGGTATTAATGCCCCATGGACGTAGCTGGACAAATCACTGGCCAGAACCACAGCGATACGGGCTACTTCATCCGGCTGCCCTCCCCTGTCCAGGGGTAATCTCAATTTGAAGGCTAAGCCCGTTTTAAGCAGACCAACCTTAAACTTGGTAATATCTTTGGCAACAGCCTTTGTCCCGGGAGTTACTATCCCACCGGGTATAATTACATTTATTCTGAAACCGCGTTTACCATACTCTTTAGCCAGAGCCCTTGTCAGAGCAATAACCCCCGTCTTGCTAATATCATAAGGAACCAAATCTTCGGCGAAAGGCAGAATGGCTTCAATAGAACCAATATTTATGATTACCCCTCCCTTCCTTAATCTCCTCCTTATCATCTGCTGGCACATCCAAAGAGTCGAGTTTAAATTGATGTCCATCACCTTCTTAAAGAAAGCATCATCCACTTCCAGGAAATTCTTAAAAGGATATATTCCAGCATTATTCACCAGTATGCCAGGCTCTTTCCCGCTTAATTCTTCCCATAGAGAATCTATTTCCTCTTTTTGGGAAACATCTACCTTATGAATGTTTATTTCTGACTTGAACTGTGACAGTTCTTTTTTGACAGCTCCTAACCCTCTTTTATTTATATCTATCAGTTCTAAATCTGCACCCGCCTCGGCAAATCTGTAAGCCATTGCCCTACCCATACCAGCGGCAGAACCGGTAATTAAAGCTGTTTTCCCTTTTAAAGAAATAAGTTCAGATAAAGGCTTTAAAACACTCTTCATGGACTTCCCCCTCAATAACTTTATCAATTACCAAAGAGTTACTTAGATTACCACTACTGCTCCAAGAAATCCTTGGTGCTGGGGAGTTCGCCGCTAATACGCTCGTCAATTCTGGTAGCTGAGTCCAAGGCTCTGCCCAGGGCTTTAAACAGGGCTTCTGCCTTGTGGTGGTCATTAATGCCATAAATAACCCTGGCGTGGAGATTAAGCTTGGCTTCAGAAGCGAAAGACTCAAGGAAGTGACGGATAAGGTCGGTGGGAAATCCAGCCATATCATTATCGCTGAAAGGTAGTTCCAATACTGTATATCCCCGCCCACTTATATCCACCGCCACCATAGCTAAAGCATCATCCATCGGCACAGCACTATCAGCCATTCGAACTATACCCCGCTTCTCGCCTAAAGCTTTATTAAAGGCTCCAGCTAAACAAATAGCCACATCTTCAATGAGGTGGTGCTGGTCATCTCCGGTGGCTGAAATCTTTATGTCAAATATCCCGTGCTTAGCCACCTGAGCCAGTAGATGGTCAAACATCTTAATCCCGGTATCTATATCATACTTACCGCTACCATCAATATTAAGCTCCAGGCTGATATTTGTTTCTTTAGTCTCTCGTTTGACAACGGCCGATCTAGCAGCTATTAGAGGGAAAGCCTGAATTACTTTAAGTCGGAGAAGGGGGCCCATAGATACATTCCCCGCACGTATTTGATTATAATATGGTCTACTACACCCTATTTTCTCTGCCATTTCCTGGTCAGTATATCCGTTGTTCTTTTGGATTTCTTTTAATGTCTCAACCAATTCCATTTCCAGTCTCCTGTTAAGTATTATAACATCTTTCAGGGATTTGTCAATAGGGTTAAATACTAAATTGTTAACTAATATAACACTTTATCAGCGAGGAATACTTGATATGCTTTGCCATTAATGATTAGGTTTATCTTTATGGGGAGAGTATCATAATAAAACTCTGTGCTTGAATCATCTTCCTATTTCGCGGAGTACTTTGATTAAGGCGTCAGTATGCTCTGGTTTACCCACACTTATGCGGATACAATCTTGCAAGAGTGGCTTATCAAAGTAACGAACCAGTATTCCCTTATTCTGTAATTTTTGCTGGAGTTGACTTGCCTTGCCATTTGTAACCGAGCACAAAATAAAGTTGGCCTGTGACGGGAAAGGTTTTAACCATTGCAACTTTTGTAACTCGCCAAAAAGCCTTTCCCGCTCGGCAATTATAGCCTTTACTCTGCCCTGCAAATAATCAATATCCTTTAGCGACTCTTGCACAGCAACTAAGGCGGCTACATTTACATTATACGGGGGTTTGATTTTTAATAGGTAATCAGCGATTTTAGGTGGGAAAATACCGTAACCAACTCTCAAACCAGCCAGCCCCGCCCATTTACTGAATGTTCGCAGCACCATCAGGTTTTTATACTGTCCAACCAGAGACACCACCGTTTGCCCACTAAATTCATAATAGGCTTCATCGACTAGCACCGGTAATCCTGTGTCCAATACTTCCAGTATATCCTGCCTAGGCATGAGGGTCCCGGTAGGATTATTGGGATTGGCTAGCAGTATTATTTTGGTCTTTTTAGTTATAGCTGCCTTGACTGCATTCACATTAACGGCAAAGTTTTCATCTCTAGGTACGTCAACTGGAGTACCACGGCACAGCTCTGCGTAGAAACGGAACATAGCAAAGGTAGGGATACAACTTATCATCTCGTCCCCCGGCCCAACAAACAGGTGCAAAATAAGGTCTATTAACTGGTCGCTACCACTGCTAGCCACAATATGCTCGATACCTACGCCGGCATATCCTTGTAGTAGTTTTCTGAGCTCTGTTTGCCCCGAATCAGGATAGACACTTATATAAGGATAGGTAGCTAGAGCCTGGTTCACCCTTGGTGAGCAACCGTAGGGGTTCTCATTAGCATCCAGCTTGATAATATTATCTACAGGAACCTCAACCTTCCCGTCTAAAGTATCCGGGGACTTACTGGCAGCATAACCACCAAAAGTAACTAAATCAGGGCGAATCAATCTCTCTATCCCTGGGGAAGAATCAGAAGAAGTCACTATATAATACCTCCTCGAAAATTAACCTTCTTCCAGTCGCCTTTCCACTGCCCGGGCATGTGCCTCGAACCCCTCAGCTCTGGCAATAACTGAGGCGGCTTGACCCAGCTGTTTTAAACCAGCCTCATCTATATTAACCAAGTTTATTAACTTAATAAAATCACTTATGTTAAGTGGGGAACTAAACCGGGCGGTGCCCCCGGTAGGCAAAGCGTGACTCGGCCCAGCTACATAATCACCGAGGGCAACCGTTGAGTTCGCACCAATAAATATGCAGCCGGCATTAGTTACCCTATCAATATAGGAAGCGGCATCTTCTACTACCAGGCAGAGGTGCTCAGGGGCATAAAGGTTAGACAGTTCTATAGCCTCGTCTATATTAGCCACTACTACTATCATCCCTTTATTTTCTAAAGATTCGGCAGCTATTGCCTGACGCCCTAAACCATCCAGTTGTTGCTCGATTTCCCGGTTAACCTCATCTGCCAGCTGTGATGAAGTAGTTATTAAAATAGCTGAGGCTAAGGGGTCATGTTCTGCCTGAGCTACGAGGTCGGCAGCACAATATTTGGGGTTAGCTGTTTTATCAGCGATAATCAACACTTCACTCGGTCCCTGAAGTCCGTCAATATCAACTATCCCATATACCAGCTTTTTAGCCAAAACGACGAAGACATTGCCTGGGCCACAAATCTTGTCCACCCTTGGGACAGACTCAGTACCAAAGGCTAAGGCGGCAATTGCCTGGGCACCACCGACGCAAAAAATGCGGTCAACCTGAGCGATATCGGCAGCAACCAATGTAGGTGGAGGAACTGTCCCATTTAGTCCCGGTGGTGTGACCAAGATAATCTCGTCGACCCCAGCCACCTTAGCCGGGATAGCTGTCATCAATACTGTTGATGGATAACAGGCGGTACCACCAGGAGCATAAATGCCAATTCGGTGTAACGGACGGACTAACTGACCTAAGCCCTGCCTGGTGAATTCATTAAAAATATTGCCTTTTTGCACAAGGTGGAAGGAGCTTATTCGCTCTGCGGCTAGCTTGAGTGCTGATACAAGCTCAGCCTCTACCTTCTGGTAAGCATTAGTTATCTGCTGCTTACTTACCTCCAGTGAGGTTAGCTCCACCCTATCAATCCTCGAAGTATAATCAAAAAGGGCAGTGTCTCCCCTGGTTCGCACCTCATTAATAATTTGCCCCACCGCTTGCTCCGGGTCATCCGTGCCAAACAGCTCTTTCAGCCTTTGTTTTAATGCTGGTGAGACCGAATAAAACTCAGCCACGGCTTGCCGTGACAATGCCGCTCTCGCTGGCTGGAAACCATCAATGACTTTCAATTTAGATATCCTCCACTGCTGTTCGCAGGATTCCAGTGATGGATTCTACTCTTTCACCTTTACCAGAGCCGGATAAGGTTTTGGGATTGCTAATCAGGCAGGCTGTCGATTCACAAAGGGTATCAATAATCTTAAGATTATGCCTAGCTATGGTTTGCCCTGTCTTGGCATTCTCAATCAGCAAGTCGGCATCCTCAGGTAGAAATGCCTCGGTAGCTCCCCAGGTAGGAATTACCCTGTAGGCCCCGAGATGATTGTCCCGAGCATACTTATCAGCTATATTTACATATTCTGAAGCCACTCTAAGCGGCACTCTCCGCTCGGCGTTAAGCTGCCTCAAGCTGTGAACATCACTCACCGACAGCTCTTTACTGACTACAGCTACTATTTTTACCCCCCCGAATTTGAGGTCTAGAAGCTCGGTCACCGGGCTGGATGGAAATTGATAGAGATGCTCCATAAGCCAATCTCTACCGGTGACAGCTAAATCAAAATTTCCATTAGCTACCTGTAGTGGCATATCCTGAGGTCTAATCACCTTAATCATAACGTCATCTAGATTAGAAGTTGGTCGGCGATTGCCCACTGCTGACGGGTAGTCGTCAATCTGAATACCCGCTTTGTTCAACAGATGAAGGGTAGGCGATTGCTGATGCCCATCGGGCAAAGCTAACCAGACCTCTCCATTAGTTGCTTCTCTAGAAAGCTGCTGAGCAGCTACCCCTGGTACTCTGTCTGCATCGGCAGAAGAAGGACGTCCCTTATCAGCAAGCTCCCTTTCAGCTGAGAATGGTATAAGCCCGTCGTAGATAGAAGCCAATACTTCCCCCATATCTTTTGATTCCCAACTATTCTTATTAGCTATCAGAAAGGCGCTAAAGCTAAGGACATTGCTTACCGACACCAGCTCACAGGTAAAAAGCTCCTCTCTTGTTCCGCCCGGGATTAATGCCAAACTGGCGCTTTCCGGGGGATAAACCTCAGCCGCCCCCCATAGTGGAAAGACGCTAAACCGTCTCAGCCGATTTTTTACGGCGAAGGACTCAGCTAGGTTAGGATACTCGCTAGCAATGCGCATAATGTCCGACTTTGCCCGTATTTCCTCTACGGTTGATGCTTCCTCAGAGCGGCTGGCAGCCATATATAAGACACCCCCTCCGTATCCCAGTTCTTTCACCTTAACTAAAGCGCTACTTGGATATTTAACCAAAAGCTCTTCGATCCAATCCAGCCCACAAATGCCCAAATCATAATTACCTACTGCAACCTGTATTGGAATATCCTTCTCATGGAATACCTTAGCGTGGAGATTGGGAAACCTTCGGGATTTAAGATGGTAAAAGCGGGCAGTCTCATGGTAGCCACTCAGTCCCCAATCGGCTCTTTGGAGCAAGGTAGCTGTCTCAGCTAAAAGGCAACCTTTAGGCAAGGCTACTTTTATCGGCATCTTTCTTCCCCAATAAGGCTAAAACCTCGTCAGTTGTTTGTGCCTCAAACCTCTTGTGGTTAACCAAGTCAGTTAAAATAAATAGCGGTGCTATTCTCTGAACATCAAGCATCCACCTCAAGCCAGATAACTTCTCACTACCGAGATGAAGTTCAGCCACATACCCAGCTTCACGGAGGCAGCTGGCAACACTAAAGCCTTCCTTTAATGTCCCTACCTCGCCAAGTTCAGCTCTAACCATGATTCTCTGAGCTTGAGGCTTAGCCAAGGCTTCTGGCGTTATCAGGTTCATCAGGCGGTCAAGGTAAAGGGCAAAACCTGAGGCAGGGATATCCCCACCACTCATTAGAGGAATAAGGTTATTATATCTCCCCCCACCACCTACCTCTTCCCCACCCACAAAGAACCGGAAAATCACCCCGGTATAGTATTCAAAGCCTCTCCCTGACGTTATGTCAATCTGGTAGTTGTAACCCAGCGCTTCAAGAAGGTCAACGACATTTATAAAGTCATCCAGAGCAGGCTCAAACTCAGGTAAATTCTGGGTTACTAGAGCCTTTAAGTTTTTTAAAAACCCGGACGATTTACCCTTCAAGTCTAATAAAAGGGATAAAGCCTCCTCCAGCTCAGGTTTCCCCGGCTTTATTCTAGCTAGTGCTTTTACATCCCCATCCAGAATCTGGTCAAGTATCTTGGTCTGCTCTTCAGGGCTTAGCCCCAGCTTGGCCAGGAATGCCTTTATCAAACCGGCATGTGATAGCCTCAACTCTATATTATCCGGCTTCAACCTCTCCAAAACCTCCAAAGCCAGTACTATCAATTCTACATCGGCTGTTGGGGAGTCCACACCTATGAGTTCGACTCCACATTGCCACCTTTCCCTTGTCTTTGTCCCCGTCGCTTCAAAAATAAAGACATTAGCTACATAAAACAGCCTGGCCAACTCTTTCTCTTTCATACTATCAATATAAAGCCTGGCAACAGGAATAGTGCCATCAGGTCTCAACACCACCCTCTCTCCACTCCAGCCATCCCAATCAAGGAAGGAATATACCTTGCCTAACAGACTAGGGGTAAGTGTCCCGGTTGAGGTGAACAGATGGAGATACTCAAGGGTTGGTGTTCTAACCTCCTCATACCCCCATTTGAGGCAACACCCTCTAAATGCTGCCTCAATCAGGCGAAACCTCCTCATTTCCCCGGGAGATAGGTCTCGGCTTCCCTTGCACCTCTGGACTCTCATATCCCTTCCTTATTATATAGTGGGTAAATCTTACACCAATTTGCCTAGCTATTCAACTACGAGCATTAGATATAACCCCCTTTATAAAGAGCCTGACCTAGTAGGAGATAAAAGGGCAATTAATAAGCAACCTCAGTTTTCTTTCATTTACAACAAGGCTATAACCAATATATAATTCTTAATATACATTTCAATCGGGCTGGGGCATGTTAAGAATCATACGTATTCTACTATTGCTGGGCTTATTAATTGCTGCCTTTACTGCTATTGGAGTTCAGGCGGCTACACCAGCTATTGAAGTTTTGCATGTTGAAGGCACTATTGTTCCGATAATTGCTGATTATATTGACCGAGGTATCAGCAAGGCTGAAGAAGAGAATGCCACTGTCTGCATCATCGAGTTAAATACGCCGGGAGGGTTACTAGATTCAACGGAAAAGATAGTGCAGAAGATTATGAATGCGGATGTCCCCGTTGTTGTTTACGTCTCCCCCAAAAGCGCCTGGGCGGCTTCAGCAGGAACCTTTATCACTTTATCGGCTCATATTGCAGCGATGACGCCAGGCACTACTATTGGCGCTGCCCATCCCGTAGCTGCTGGCGGGGAGGAGATACCAGAGGACCAGATGAAAAAGATAGTCGAGTTCTCAGCTAAGTGGATGGAGACCATTGCGCTGGAGCACGGTCGTAATGCCGAAGAAGCCCAGCTGGCAGTAACAGAAAGTAAATCCTTCACCGATGTTGACGCACTGAACTCCAACCTCATCGACCTTCGAGCTGATAATTTAAACAGCCTTATTTCCCAAATCAATGGCTGGGAGGTTACTCTGGCTAACGGTACGGAGGTCAGCATTAATACCACAGGCTACGAGATAACTAGAAGCGAAATGAGCACCGTTGAGCGTTTCCTGCATGCTATTAGCAACCCAAACATTGCCTATATTCTACTTAGCCTGGGCACCATAGGCATTATTGCCGAGATTTACAGCCCGGGAGCATTCTTCCCCGGAATTCTAGGGGCCATTAGTTTGCTCCTTGCCTTCTACTCTTTAGGTGTTCTTGACGCCAACCTGGGAGGCATATTGCTTATCCTGCTTGCCTTCGGTCTATTTATCGCTGAGGTATTTACTACCACTTTTGGTATACTCACTGCTGGGGGCATAACTGCCCTTGTTCTTGGTTCATTAATTCTATTTCCAGGAGGGGCTCCAATGTTTAGAATAGACCCATGGCTTATTGCCGTCGTTGTAATTTGTGTCGTTGGTTTCTTTGTCTTCGCCATTACCCGAATAATCCGAGCCCACCGCCGCCAGGCAACTACTGGCCGGGAGGAGCTGGTGGGAAAGACTGCCATAGTCAAAGTAGCCCTAGAACCCCGGGGGAAGATTCTCCATGAGGGTGAACTTTGGACAGCAGTATTAGACAAAGGTCGGGCGAAGCCCGGGGAGGAGGTGATTATAACCAAGTCTGACGGTTTAACACTGTATGTAACCAAAAAATAATAAAGGAGGTAAACAATGAGTTGGGTCGCTATTGGTGTAATTATTGTAGCTGCGCTCATACTGCTGCCGATGGCAATTAAGATTGTCGCTGAATATGAGCGAGGTGTCATTTTCCGGCTGGGGCGGCTAGTGGGCGCTAAGGGTCCTGGTCTGTTTGTCATCATTCCCTTCGTCGACCGGATGGTGAAGGTAGACCTCCGCGTAATAACTATGGATGTCCCGTCGCAGGAGATAATCACCAAGGATAATGTTACCGTCAGGGTGAATGCGGTGGTATTCTTCAGGGTAGTTGACCCTGAGGCGTCCGTGGTTAAGGTCTTAGACCATATCAGAGCCACCTCGCAGATATCACAAACGACACTGCGGAATGTATTGGGGCAATCTGAACTTGATGAGCTACTAAGCGCTAGGGAAAAGCTTAATCAGACGCTACAGGGGATAATCGACGAACATACTGACCCCTGGGGAGTAAAGGTCAGCACTGTAGAGATTAAGGAGGTCGAGCTTCCTGAAACGATGAGGCGCATGATGTCGGCTCAGGCTGAGGCAGAAAGGGAGAGGCGAGCCAAAATCATCCATGCCGAGGGTGAGTTTGAAGCCTCGGAGAAGCTGGCTCAAGCTGGGGGTGTTATTGCCAGGGAACCAGTTACACTGCAGCTCCGCTATCTACAAACACTGACCGAGATAGCCTCAGAGAGGAATAGTACCCTAATCTTCCCCCTGCCCATAGACCTTATTACTATGTTTATGAACCGAGGCGTTAGCCCCCCATCAGGCGAGCAGAAATAGCCAAAGGTCAAAAGCTAATAAGCAACGAAACCGGAGCCTGTTCTGGGCAGCGGGCTCCGGGGGATGTTTATTTATCGTCACGAAGGGTAGCATCCCCGGCTACAATCTTGGTTAGGCTCCCATCCCGGTGGCGCAATAACAAGCTGCCGTCCCTGGCTACTGATTCAGCTACGCCAGTATACATTGCTTCGCCTGACGTTACCTGAACCTCTCTACCTAGTGTCACTAAATTATCCCGCCACTCTTCATAGATAGACTCCCCAGCCAACAAGACTAGGTATAACCTTTCTATTTCGACTAACACCTGCTGTATTATATCTAACAACGGTATCTCTCTTCCCAATTCGTCAGAAAGGCTGGTGGCAGTTGGGTGAATCTCTGGAAAATCGGCAGTCTTGAGATTAACATTTACGCCAATACCGATAATAGCATAGTCCACGGTGTTGCCCCGCACCTGGCTTTCAATTAAAATTCCACACACCTTTCTACCATTAACAAGAACATCATTCGGCCACTTGACCTGTGATTTTAAGCCGGTGACTGTCTCAATACTATGGACTAAAGCCAGAGAGGCTAGCATAATAAGGGAAGGCAAATGAGCCACATTGGGGTAGAGAATAATAGACAAGGCAAGGTTACCTTTGGGTGATAACCAGGTGCGCTTTATTCGACCCTTGCCTGCGGTCTGCTCACCAACAATGACAACAGTTCCTTCGGCTGCTCTCTGTTGGGCCTCCTGCCTTGCCACATCCATTGTTGAAGTCAGTGTGGGATAGTAAGTAACCCTTTGCCCAACAAGGCGGGTCTTTAGATTATTGGTGATGGAGGCTGGTGATAAACTATTTTCCATCGTTTTCCACTACATTACCTAAATTACGCCCTAAATACAAGTAGACCAAAGTGAGCAGCTATTTTGCTGTCTATCTTGACACAAAATTGATTCTGTAGTATAAGATAGTTAACAGTCCAACAAAGCGATGAAACGTGTGTTGTTGGACTGGCGAATTCAAGCGGTAGTTTCAATGCTTATCATTTGAGTCCCCTATGGCGTGGTATAATAGCTTCACGGAAATGGGCCAAAACTGTAGGCTGCAAAGGAGCCAGCGAGTAAAAAAATAAGGAGGCGTCTTATGCATGGTTGGATGGGAAAGATATTGCGTGTAAACCTAACTAATTCGGAAATAACCCAGTTCTCTACACAGCCGTATGCCGAGAAATACCTCGGCGGACGCGGTATTGCCTCCAGAATCTACTGGGAGACAGTGCCACCTGGAATTAAGGCGTTTGACCCAGAGAATCGGCTAATCTTCATGACTGGCCCGCTGGTGGCTACCGGTGCCCAGGCTGCCACACGAATGTCGGTGGTAGGCAAATCTCCTATGGCTTTCCCTGAAGGGTATTGCTATGGTAATATCGGCGGGTTTTTCCCAGCCGAGTTAAAGAAGGCTGGATTCGATGGTATTGTGGTGGAAGGGCGTGCGCCAAAGCCGGTGTACTTATGGATTCATGACGGTGAAGCTGAACTTCGGGATGCATCATCACTGTGGGGTCAAGGTGTTTCCCGAGTTAAAGAGTTACTTCAGCAGGCTCATGGTGACAAGATGCGTTTCATCACCACCGGCGTGGCTGGTGAAAGAGGGGTAAGAATATCGGTAGGCGTCGGCTCCCACGACTCAGCTTTTACCGCTGGCTTTGGGGCAGTGATGGGTTCCAAAAACCTCAAGGCCCTGGCGGTGAGGGGCGTTGGAAAGCCTTCAGTGGCTGACCCAGCTAGGCTCAAGGAACTTAACCGCTACACCGTCCACGTAAGTAAGCGTCTCAGGCTAACCACACCTATGGTAGTGGGGATGACAGGTCATGGCCATTTGTTAGAGGCTATTGGACTGGGTGGCTGCTATCAGTGCGGGTTGGAATGCATCAGGGGTCTGTATCGGTACAGCAACGGTAAGGAAGCGTATCGCAAGTGTGAAGCCCAGGAATATTACCTGCCGTGGACGTACTCCCGAGAAGATGAGCCAGTGGACACATTCTGCGATGCACCGGACTTAGCCAATGACTACTCCATATGTACCTTTGAGTTGCGCAGCATGATCGACTGGCTTTATGATTGCTATCAAGCGGGATGCCTTACTGAGCAAGAAACCGGACTACCGCTGTCTGAGATTGGAACCAGGGAATTTCTCGAAAGACTGCTTCACTCAATAGCTTACCGGGAGGGCTTTGGCGATATCCTGGCTGAAGGGCTAGTGAGAGCTGGTGGAATGGTTTCAGAGAAGGCTCGAGCCATGCTTAGCCCTACCATTATAGCCATTGGCCACCATGATGAGTACCCACCTAGAGCATTTGTCGCCCATGCGCTACTTTATTCAATGGAACCCAGGATGCATGCGCCCACTCTCCACGAGATATTCCTTGCCTGGGTCCCATGGAATCTCCATCTGACCCAACCAGACGTCTCTCCCATTACATCACAGGTATTTCGGGCTATAGCCAAGGCTTTCTGGGGTAGTGAGGAAGCGGCATACTTACCTAGATATGAGGGTAAGGCACTAGCTGCTAAAAAAATACAGAATCGAACGTATATCAAGGATAGCCTTGGCCTGTGTGACTTCGCCTGGCCAATCACCTATTCCTTTAACACACCTGACTATGTGGGAGACCCCGACTTGGAAGCCAAAATCTTCTCTGCGGTTACCGGCATCGATGGTACAGAACTTGGCCGCTACGCTGAGCGCATTTTTACCCTTCAAAGAGCCATCCTGTTGCGAGAGGGGTGGAAAATTCCCGAAACTGACTTCCCCCCGGACTACAACTTCACCGAACCTTTAGCAACTGACTATTTTGGTCGGAAAATGATTGGTCCCGGTCCGGGTGAGGAGATAATAGATGCGACAGGAAACATTCTTGATAGGGACAAATTTACGACTATGCTGAAGGAATACTACCGTCTTCGGGGATGGGACCAAGAGACAGGACTGCCCCACCCTGAGACTCTGACAGCCCTTGGTCTAGATGATTTGGCGCCCATTTTCCAACGTCGCTCAAATCGAAAATGATACCTGTAGACACTTCTTATAAACGGTAGACTCAGTCAAACACTAGGCCAGTTGACCGCCATCCACAACAATAGTGTGCCCCGTGATATAACTGGAAGCTTCTGAGGCTAAAAACACAGCGGGACCAACCATGTCATTCACTTCAGCTAATCGTCCCAGTGGTATTCTGACTGCTTCCGCAGCTGCAGCTTTAGGGTTCTCCATCAAGTCCCGGGTCATATCTGACTTAACTATGCTAGGGGCAATGGCATTTACCCGGATATTATGCTTGCCTAAATCCCGCGCCAGCACCTTGGTAAGCATAATTACTCCCGCCTTGGCAATATTATAAGTGTTCTTTTTATTAAATCCCCTGATTCCCGCTGCTGAAGCTATATTGATAATATTACCCCTTTTTCTTGCCACCATCCCTGCACCCACCGCCTGAGAGCAGAGGTAGTAACCTTTAAGGTCAATATCAATAACCCTTTGCCACTCGTCTTCCGTGGTTTGCAGCAGAGGGTAGTCACTATCTACACCAGCATCGTTCACTAGGATATCAATAACACTAAATTCGCCCAGCACCTTTTGGACCATATTGTCCACGTCGGTCTTCTGAGTAACATCGACCTGAATAGCCAGGGAGCGCCGACCATATCCCCGAATCTCCTCGGCTACCGCCTCCAGCTTGCCATCATCAATCACACAGTCACAAACAGCAACGTTAGCTCCAACCCCGGCAAAACCGAGAGCAATAGCCCTACCAATTCCCCTCCTGCCTCCGGTAACAATAGCCACCTTGCCTTCTAATGACAGAGTCGGTATGTTCAACCTTCAGTCACCTCCTACATTTTAATATAGTATCTGTATCTGATGGATTGGGTAAGCAGAGTTGACCTACTTTATGTTTGTTTCACAGGTTGGTATAGCTAGAATGGCTCACCCCATTCATTCGCGTAAACTATCTCTTTTAGGTCTTTCCTGGTGCGTTCACTCAGCCTTTCTCGAGCCGCTGCCTCATAGGAGCCTTCAGCCGGATAGGCTAAAGGGGTAGCGATTACAAACCTTACTTCTGGAGGGACACCCAATATTCCTTTAAGCTCATCCTCGTCCAGATTTGTCATCAGATGAGTGACCAGCCCAAGGTCAGTCGCCGCCAAAAGCATGTTTTCTACTGCCATGGCCACGTCAAAAAGATAGTACTCTCTTCCACCAATGACATAGTCATCGCTGGGATTGGCACAGGCAATGATAACAACAGGCGCCTCCCTCACCATCAGATTCACCTCATTAAATGCCCTGTCGACTAAATTTTCAACCGCTTCCTTACCCCTGACCACGATAAAGCGCCATGGCTGCATATTAGCCGCCGAGGGGGCTAACCTAGCAGCATCCAAAATCTTGATGATTTTCTCCTGCTCAACCTCGCGTTTTGAGAGATGGTCTTTCAGACCTGCCCTCTTGTTGATAGCTTCCAGTGTCTCCATTTCGTCTCCTTTCTGATGCTACTTATCGCCTTTGACTCAAGCTGAAATACCAGTCATTTCAAACTCACTCGTATTATAATGCACTTACTTTGATGCCTTCAACCTGTCGATGTTTAAAGGGCGTTCTATCTGCAGCAATTATCCTAAGGTAGATAACATCCTCATCCTCGAGGGACTGGACAAAAAGGTAGGTTTTGTGATATTATAATATAACGTTAGGAAAGGAGCAGTAAATCTTACGAGGAGGTAAAGGAGTGATCTGAAGCTAGAAGGATGCCATATTAGGTGGGAGTCTATTTGTTTACCAACTTTGCTTCAACTCATAGACTAGTTAATAAACCAATTAGCCCATCCTCAATGAACTCTAACTAGTTCGTCAGCATTCCATCTTCTGAAATTCTTCTCGCAAACCAGCAGGTTTACTTGCTCTCCACATGTTGCCCCCTTAAGTTCCCACGTATTTATCACCAACCTTGCCGATTTTTACAACACGGACTGTAAGACTTCCTGCCGATACTTTATGCTTCAGATAAAGCCTGAGAGCAAGAAATATGATTGCCATAAGTAACCAAATCGACATCAATGGCCAGCATGTATTAAACAATATGGGATACGATGATGGCTACAAACTGCCGGCGCGTATTGCATCTTTGATTGATGAGTATTTAGAGAACGCTTGCCACCTTCTTGAACCAGCGTATTCATGTGTCATTAGGGATGTTATCTTTGTTCAAGGAACGTATATTTTTCTCGAAGATTCGATTACCTTTGAAAGTGAAGTCATTGCCCAGCTACTGAGGCAGTGCGATAAGGCTGCCATATTTGTAGCGACAATAGGCAGTCTCCTGGAAGAAATGGTTGGCCAGCTCGCTGATGATGGGCTGATGCTCCAAGCGACTGTGCTGGATGCAATAGGGTCAGTTGCTATTGAGAGCGTAGCCAACTTCGTCCAAGGCAGAGTAGGGGAGATAGCTCATGCTCAGGAACTTTGCATAAGTCGGCGCTTTAGCCCCGGTTATTGTGACTGGGACATAGGACAACAGAGGACGGTTTTCCGGACTATTAAAGAAAGTTACGCCGGTGTTCGCTTAACTGAGGGGTGTCTGATGTTACCCCAAAAGTCAATATCAGGCGTTATCGGTATCGGTCCTTGCGATAGTAATGTAGAGAATTATAACCCGTGCCAAACCTGTAACAAATATGATTGTGTGGGTAGGAGGTAGAATCCAAAAAGTATGATTCGTAAGGGATTGGAGGGGGGCAGCTTTAAGCCCCTTACCGAAGGGGCTATATCCAAAGTGCACCAGACCGCAATGCGGATAATCGAGGAAGTAGGCTTTGAGGTAAACTCAGAGACAGCACTGGAATTCTTCGAGGGGGCTGGTGCCTGGGTAGATTGGGAAAGCCACCGGGTGCGCTTGCCCCACGAGATAGTCTCAGAACTGATAAGAACAGCACCATCAGAGGTCAGGCTCTGCGGTCAGGACAAAAAGCATGACCTCCTCCTGGGTGGGAAGCGGGTGTATGTTGGAACCGGGGGAACCGCCCTCTATATCTACGAGCCGGACACTGGACAGAAGCGTCAAGCCACTCTAGAAGACCTGAAACGTATCGCCAGACTGGTCGACCAGCTGGGTAACATCCACCTGTTCATGCTGCCTACTTATCCCAGTGAGCTTCCCTTGGAGCAAGTGGATGTAAACCGCTTCTTCGCCGGGCTGGACAACACTACAAAGCATATCATGGGAGGTGTTTACACCCTGGATGGGGTAAAGCAGGTGATACGGATGGCGGAGATAGTTGCCGGCTCGGCTGAGGCACTTCGGCAGCGCCCCCTCATCTCCATGATAGCCTGTAGTATAAGCCCGCTGAAGATGGACGGGCAATACGGTGACCTGGTGGTAGCCATCGCCAAGAGCGGCATTCCCCTAGTATGTCCTGCCGAGCCGTTGTGCGGAGCTACTTCACCGGTCACGCTTGCTGGAAATCTGGTGGTCCAGACTGTGGACTCCCTGATGGGCGTAATGCTTACCCAGATCGTCAATCCAGGGACACCAGTCATCTTTGGCTCGGTGGCCACCAGCACTGACCTAAGGGACCTTAAGTACTTAGCCGGCTCAGTTGAGATGGGGCTACTCAACGCGGCTGGTGCGCAGATGGCCCAGTTTTACCAACTTCCCTTCTACGCTACCGGCGGTATGACCGACTCTAAAGTATTAGATGCCCAGAGCGGCTATGAGTCTGCTCTCACCAGCCTGCTATGTGCTCTAGCCGGCGCTAATTTCATTCACGACGCTGCCGGACTTATGGAATTCGCACTAACAGTGTGTTATGAGAAGTTCGTTATCGATAACGAGATACTGGGAATGGTGATGAGGGCAGTTGAGGGCATAAGGGTGGACGATGATACCCTAGCCTTTGACCTTATTGAACAGGTGGGACCAGGGGGTAATTTTGTTACTGCCAAGCACACCAGACATTTTATGCGTAGCGAGCACTACCAACCTTCCCTGAGCGACAGGAATAGCCGGGAGGAATGGGAAGCTAAGGGGAGGAAAACCACCTGGGAGAAAGCAGCGGAAACAGCACACAGGCTAATAGCCAAACATAACTATAGCCTGCCCGCAGCAACAAGACATCAGGTGCTATCACAGATAGCAGGTATCGTGGACTGATATATTGACGGCAGCCTGTGCCGGTCTCGATGCTATAATCCCTGCCCCGATGCTGAGATAACGAGTCTCATAAGGTAGCCGATATTCTTATATGGGAAAAGACCTTTGGGCAAGAGGGTATGTTAGTGCTCACAGGAAGGGCACTATAGCAAACTGATAGTAGACTGGGGGAAATGAAATGGCGCGACAAGGAGTGCTGGTAGAACCCTACCAGCGACTCAAGTTGGAACATGTGGAAAGGATACACCAGGCTTCTCTAGACATCTTGACTGACCCTGGCGTATTGTGTTTTAACCGCAATGCTACTGAGACCTTCGGTGACTATGGCGCTGAGGTCTTACCCATTGACCAGGAAGGTGCCTCTTACTGGCGACTCAAGATACCCGAGAAGATTGTTACACAGGCGTTACAGGCAGCACCAAAGGTAGTAAAGCTGGGAGCCAGAGATGAGAACAACTGCCTCATCCTTGATGGCAGTGAGCCTAGGGTACACTTCGCCTCAGGCTCTGAAGCCAACAACTGGTTGGATGTGGATGTGGAAACTTTTGCCAGCAAGCGGCAGCCAGCCTACGAAGTTAATTTTCCGGTGTTCAGAATGGAAAAAGGCACTGTGGATAGGCTAGCCAAGGCGGCACAACTCTGCGAGTACCTTGACTCCTGGGATAGTTTCCTGCGAACGGTTAACATTCAGGATGATGACATCAGTGATGATAATAAAGATGTTAACAAGTTCTTCGCCTCCTTGAACAACACCACCAAGCACGTGATGTCCGGGCTGACGCAGCTCAGTGAGTTGGGTAATGTGGTCAGGATGGCACACATCATAGCCGGTGGGGAGGACAAGTTTAGGGAAAACCCTATCATCTCTTTCATCACCTGTATGGTAAAGAGTCCCCTGCAGCTCGTGGACGAAACAACGCAAAAGGCGATAGAGATAGCTAAGAGGGGGATTCCTCTGGTTATCTCCAGTTCTCCTCAAGGTGGCTCTACCGCCCCTATTAGAGAAGAGGGTATGGTAGCCCAGATAAATGCCGAGATTCTGGCGGGTATAGCCCTCACCCAGTTGGTAAATAAGGGTACGCCTGTGCTCTATGGTAGCGTGCCGGTAAGGGCACGTATGGATGACCTTTATGACTCCTATGGAGTCCCTGAGTTCAGCCAGTATAACATCGACTGCGTCCAGATGGCACGTTATTATGGCCTACCGTGCTACTCCACCGGGGGTGTCTCTGATGTAAAGGTACCCGGGATACAAGCCTCAGTAGAGAAGCTATTTTCCCATATCCTGGTGACACTCGCCGGACCTCAATATCTTCACTATGCCTTCGGTCTTCTGGAGCGAACTAATACCTTTTGTCCCGTTCAGGCAATACTGGACAACACCCACATAGGTATGATGAAAAGATTTGTCAGACAGCCAATAGTTACTGCCGACAGAGTTTCAGAAAGTCTGGAGCAAATACGAAGGGTCATGGGCACCTCACATAAGCTCTATGTTAGGTTTGTACGGAGTGCGCTTCGTTCTGGAGAGATTGCTCCCCCATACCCCTTCGAGGGCAAAGATATGGTAGACGAGACGCTGTTTCGGGTGCGAGAGCGAATGGAGGAGATACTGTCGCTGCCACCTCACCACTTGGATAAAGCAACTGTAGACAGGGTATTTCAGCAGGTGCCAGGCCTGCTAACAAGGTTAAGAATTCACTAAACTTGGAGAGTGAGAATGAGCGAAGATATAATCAGTCTAATTCGAGAAAATGTTATCCAGGGCAGAGTGACCAAGGACGATGAGGGTGCGGACGAAGACATGGTGGGTCAGCCTGGAGTCAGTGAGCTCATCGATAAAGCCCTTGCCTCAGACATAAGTGTGGAGGATATAATCAACCAGGGGCTTACCGCCGGTATGACAGTCGTGGGACAGAAATTCGAGACCAAAGAGTACTTCATCCCCGATATGCTGGCCTCAGCTGAAGCGGTAGGAGCCGCTATGGAGATACTGGAGCCCCATCTTGCCAAGAGTGGCATTAAGCCCAAAGGTAAGATAATTGTAGCCACGGTGAAAGGAGATCTCCACGATATTGGTAAGAACATAGTTTCAATATTGCTTCGGGGAGCAGGCTACCATGTCTTGGATTTGGGGAATGATATAGAGCCCCAAGCTCTCGTGGATGCGGTGAGAGAGGAGAAGCCCCAGTTCCTCGGACTATCGGCACTGCTTACCAGTACCATGCAAAACATGAAGGGCACCATTCAATTACTCACAGAGAATGGGCTCAGGGACAAGGTGAAAGTTATCATTGGGGGGGCGCCTGTCTCGGAGGAATTTGCTCAAAGCATAGGCGCTGATGGCTACGGCGCCGATGCCTTTCAGGCGTTAGCGATAGTCGAATCATTAAGTTCCAATGCAGGCAATTAGAGGACATGATGACGGAGATAGATGCCTACAATGAAGCGCTCAACAGCGGTCAGTACCAAAAGCCTGGTGGGCTTCTCGGTAAATATGATAACGTACGCCGCTTCTGGGAGGATGAGCAGCTTGGACTCTACCTCAGACCCCATCTAGAACGGCTGGTAGACCGAAAGAAGGAGCGTGCTGAAGGGCTTCGCGTACTTGACCTGGGATGTGGCAGTGGGGATGGCTTCGAGTTCCTCACCAGCATCAAGAGCAACTCTTCAATTTCAGAGCATAAGGCAGCGGTTATTCAACCAGAAGCACTTGAACTCTACAAAGGAATCGATGCCAACGAGGGGCTGCTCAGACAAGCGCAGGTCACCTACAGGGATAGGCAGAACATGGCCTTTACTCTCTCGGACTTAAATCGCCATGGCTTCCTCAGCGAACAACCTTATGACCTATATCTGGCAAACTACGGAACGCTATCTCACAATACCGATGAGCAGACTGTAGAAATATTAAGCACCATTGCCAGATATAGTGAGAATGGTACTCTTATCATCATTGACTGGCTAGGACGCTTCTCATATGAGTGGCAGACGCTGTGGACGAAGGATTTTGAGCATAACCAGTGGATAGACTACGCTATTTCCTATATCTACTCGGAGGATGGAACAAAAAAACAAAACCTAAAATATTTTCCACTAAGGCTTATGGGACGTAGCGAGGTTGCAGAAATCTACAAGCGTGTCAATAAAAAGGTCGGGGGAACCATTGCCTTGCGTAAGCTAGCCGACCGCTCATCATTTGTAGGCCGCCATATGGACACAGCCCAATATAACCCTCACTGCCAGCCCCTGCGCCGACTGGTTAATTCGCTTTTTGAGCCCAACCTGCGCACTAATCTGGATGAGCTATTGATTCATTATAACCCTGCAGAGGGCTTCATTGAGATAAACGCCTACTACCAGCAACTTACCGATTGCTGGAACTACATCATAGCCTATACCAAGGCACTAATGGAGCAAAGCACTCCTCCAGAAGCCCCAGCGGGAATACCAACCGCTGCTAAGAGGGTGCTTAATGTCATGAGAAGGGTAGTGAAGGCAGTAGCCAGAACGAGAGTGGGCGACCCGCGAGCTAGCCTGGTAGAGCCACAACTGGGCTACTGCCTCAGGGAGCTTGAGATGGGACTTCAAAAAGGGCTCGGCTGTGGGCATGGGCTGGTGGCTATCTTTGAGATTGTGAAATAGTCACTTGCTCATATTATTTCATCTGTAAAGGAGGTTCTGTGGCAGCTATCGCTGGGACAACGTCAAATATTATCAATAACCTAGAGTTAATGTTAGGCAGGCTGCGACACCGCGGGCCTGAGCGTACCTGGATGTACCGGGTAAGGGACGCGTCTATTGGCTGCTGTGCACTACCCTTAGAAGCAAAGCGCCCGGTAAAAACGTACTCGCAGGGAGCAGACACGGCTGCAGTAATAGATGGTCATCTCTACCATGCCGATGAGCCGCAGATACCTGAGGCAGACCTTTTGCTTCGCCTCCATGGCGAGTTCGGCCCTAGCTTTGTAGAGCAATTGGATGGCGATTTCGCTTTTGCGCTGGCTACCGATGGTGGGCTAATACTAGCCAGGGATGCTATAGGCTTACGTCCTCTCTTCTATGGCTACAAGGATAGCGAACTATACTTTGCCTCAGAGTTAAAAGCTCTCTCGGGCTTATGTGACGAGGTTGAGGAACTACCGCCAGGTCATATCCTCACCCAACAACAGGGTCTCCGTCCCTTTAACGCCCTGTCACACTCGGTTCCCGAATTCGACAGCTTTGAACAAGCAGCTCACATTCTCGCTGACCTATTACGACAAGCTGTGCAGATACGACTGAAGGATGGTAATATTGGTGGCGTACTGCTCAGTGGTGGACTGGACTCCAGTATCATTGCCTACTTAGCAAAGCAGTGTCAACCCGAACTAAAGACATTCACCGTGGGTATTGGCGGAGGTGAATCTGAAGACCTGAAGCAGGCACAGGAGGTGGCACAGTACCTTGGTACCGAGCACCACGAGTATATCTATGGGGAAAGCGAAATAGAGCAGGTGTTGCCTCAGGTTATTTACCATCTGGAGTCATTCGATGAGGATTGTGTGTATGGGGCGGTGGCTAACTATTTCGCCGCCAGGCTGGCTGCACAGCATACCAAAGGTGTCCTTTGTGGTGAAGGTGCCGATGAATCCCTGGGCGGCTACCACGAACTGAAGGAAGCCAAAAACGAGACAGAGTTTCTTCAGTTAACGGAGGACCTGGTTGGAAATGCGTACCACACGGGACTCCAGCGGCTTGACCGTATGATGGCGGCTCACTCACTCGAATTTCGTCCCCCCTTCCTAGATGGGAGAGTTACTGCACTTTGCTCCAAAATTCCCCCGGCTTGGAAGGTTCATGGTAAGGAGAAGGTTGAGAAATGGATTCTACGGAAGGCCTTTGCTGGCTTGCTACCCAATCACATATTAAACAGGGTAAAGCAACCGTTTGCCTCGGGGGCCGGCTCAGCAAAAATCACCAAGTTGATTGGACAAAGAGCCAAGGTTGGTGCAGGTTCTGGATATAATTGGCAAACCAAGTCGCACCTAGCACTGAAGTCTGAAGCCGAAGTATACTACTACAACATATTCAAAAAGAAGTTCCCTGAAACTTCTTTCGAAAAGCTGGTCACAAGATGGGACCCTCTTACCAGGCGACGCTAGATAGCTGGTGATACTTCCAGCTCTTTACAGCTATCATTTTTAGGTTTAAAATAGATACGATTTGAGCGGGAGTAGCTCAGTGGTAGAGCATCTGCTTCCCAAGCAGAGGGTCGCGAGTTCGAGCCTCGTCTCCCGCTCCACCACCATATAATTCCGTGCCTTCAAAAACACCATACAATTTTTTAGAAGCTACACCATCTACTATTCAAGCGGTTCTAATTCTTTTAAATAATAGGATACAATTTCCTGCTCTGTTGAATATAATATCTTTTCAGTCTTTACTATCTTTACCCTGTAACGCTTTGGTAATTCCACAGTTTTTTCTTCACCTATTGCTTCTGACATAGACCCCCTGATTTCCTCTCCCGTATCCAACTTCATATGAAATGTCTGCCTCATAACATCTGCCCCAACCAAATCTGCATGCAAAGTCTGCTCACTTACACTCTCATCACTCGTCATTCCAATCGTATTGTGTAGTCTCTTTAATTCCGGCCTCTGCGCAAATAGACGGGTACGAACCACCTTTTTTCGCCTCCATTCTATCTCTACCCCTGAGCCAGACTCATCGTGGTCATATGCCCATCTATATAGTGCCCTTACTGATGCTGGCCCAAGCCTCTTCGCAAACTCTAAAACAGACGGAGAGTCATGTAGCCTTGCCATCTCCGATATCAAACGTACCGATTCATCAAGATTACTCTCACCAAATAAAAGCCTCTCATTCGGCATAGTTAATACTACACCCACTGACCCAGGATATGTGTATCCAAATCTAAACTCCGTCTCTACCTCAATTTCCTTGCTTATTCTAGCTCTAGTCTTCGGTGTAGCTGTCTTAATAGCATCATACACTGTCGTAAATAAATTCTGGAAGTCACTCAAAACGCTAGACACAGCCTTAACCGTTGGCCTCTCCTCTTCTTCTGACAGCAGCCTGTATGTACAAATATCCACCCCAAGGCTATCAGCCTCATCTAAAAAAGCCTCCTCTAGCTCTACGTACCGTTTCTCTAGCGACTTAGCCATAGCAGCAAGGGATTCTGATTTTGACTCTTTAGCAATCTCTCTCTCAAGCTCCGCTAATGCTCCATTCGTTTCAAGTATTTGCCTTTGAATTTCTATTAACTTATTCATTATTCACCCTTCTTAAACTTATTACTGCTATACCCTTGATTTCCTCACCCCTAGAAAATCCGAACTGTCTCATCCAAAAACTATACATATACTCCCCTAGCCAGTATCTTGGATGACCTTCTGGCCACTCTAAGAAAAAGAAGCTATGGCAAAAATGGGGACTTTTCAGGTCAGTATTCAACCAGTCTATCCCACTTCTTTGCGCAATTGTTCCATTCTCATATAACTCTGCGCCTACCCTCAACACAATATCAACATCATCTGGATTAACCTTCTCCGTCAGGAAACTACCATTAACCCAAACCTCACCTTCAATACCATCATTACTCAACCTGCTAATCACCCTTTCAAATCCATCCATCACCAGTGGTCTCGTCGCTGACAGCGTAAAGGAGTCTACACATAACTTTCTTAATTCTCCAACGCTCATTACATGTCGTCCTATCTCAAGGAGCGGAGTAAATTCCGGCTTGCTTGATGGTGTTCCTGCTATCATGACTGTAATATATTACAGGCCTATTATTTAGTCAACAATATCTTCTTCATATTTCATTATTAGTCCATTTTATCTCGCCAATCTCTGCTACCTCTTTTTACAATTCAACTTTCGCCCCCTTCCGACTCTCTACAGCGCTTGAAAATATAGAATCTTGTGGGTCTGTCTGTAGTGCCTTTTAGTGTTTCATAGCCAATTTCTATAGTTACCAATTCCCAACCAAAATCGCCGTATTCGTTTAGCCTCTCACCAGTCATAACCTTACCAGTCTTCCGAATAACTAAATACTCCCACTAGCCCCACACTTGTTCAAAGTTAATCATCTTGGGGTCGGATGTCAATAGTGGACACCAAAGCATTCATGCTGCTACTAACCCA
>CAZFRL010000016.1:0-31621 GCA_964521325.1 uncultured Dehalococcoidales bacterium
TTTATGACGCAACCATACCTTGTTCGGTAACAGTTTATTTTGACGCAACACGGACACCAAATAGAGATGAACCTTTAGGTGTGCTGGTAACAATATGTAGGCTAGTCAATCCGCTCCCGGTAGATCTTTTTCACATATTGTCAATAACAACTATGCTAGTGGGACTAGCTTAGAAGTTGATATAATTCATAGGGACAGGTCACGGCGCTAGCCTGGGGGCAGCCGCAGTTGGGTTAATTTTGGGCGGGATAATCAGCAGAGACAAATTTATTGCTGCTAATACGGGGCTATCAAGCTTTGATGCTACTGTCTGAGGATTGGGGGAGACCACTTGGGCTGGGTCCTTAGGGAAGGATCTAACGGTTCTACCTAGAGACAACATTACATCCGGGAAAACCTGGGTCACATAGGAAAGTTTAAGGAGTGCGCTGGATCAACTAGAAAGGTAAGCTTCTCAGGGAGTTGCATTGGGAAGTCTCGATAACATCATCTCTAGATTACAGAGGCACGGGGAGATCGTCTATCTCGGCTTGTTACAGTGGCCTGCCCCCCGAAAATAGGTCCACCTTTAATGCGAGACTCCTGTAAAATAACTACAGGAGGAAACAGAGGTGAAAACAAGAAGGTATTCGGAGGTGCAGGTATTTCGGATTCTCCAGGAGGTTGACGCTGGAAGCCAAGTAGTTGATGTTGCTCGAAAGCATGGAGTTTCACCAGCGACCATTGTTATGTGACACCACTTAAGTTTCTGGAGCAGTGGAAGGAATCTCAGAGAAGGAGGATGTTTCACTAATCATATGAACGAGTACAAAGGTTTGCATGGGACAGTGGCAAAGAATATAATATATAAGGAGGGAGGGTTAAGCCAAATATAGGTCGGCAACTTGGTTAAAACGCAAAGGGGGTTCAAAGTGAATATTCCGGTGCTGTTACCGGTAGCTGATAACTGCTCGTCTCACACGCAAGAGGTCACTGGTTCAAGTCCAGTATCGCCCACTTCAAATAAGAAGGAGTGATTTGCGCTCACCGAGCCAGAGAAAAATTGAGTTGGGAACAGAGGGAGGAGAGAATATGAAAAAAGGCACGTGGAAGGTTAAAACTGGGTTAGCTCAAATGCTAAAGGGCGGAGTGATTATGGATGTAACCAATGCGGAGCAGGCTAAGATTGCAGAGAAGGCAGGTGCCTGTGCTGTCATGGCATTGGAGAGAGTCCCGGCAGATATTAGAGCTGTTGGTGGTGTAGCTCGTATGGCTGACCCAGCAATTATTGAGGCTATTATGAAAGCAGTTTCCATACCGGTAATGGCTAAGTGTCGTATAGGGCACTTTGTAGAGGCTCAAGTGCTGCAAGTCCTTGGCGTAGATTTCATGGATGAATCTGAAGTGCTTACCCCGGCTGATGAATTAAACCACATCTGGAAGCATGACTTTAAGGTTCCATTTGTCTGCGGTTGCCGTGACCTGGGTGAAGCACTGCGCCGTATAGATGAAGGGGCAGCTATGATTAGAACCAAGGGCGAAGCTGGCACCGGCAATATTGTAGAGGCAGTCAGGCATATGCGGGCAGTAATGGGTGGCATCCGTAGATTGGTAGATATACCCCAGGAGGAACTAGCGAAGCAGGTTAAGGAAATGAGAGCCCCTCTGGAACTGATAGAGGAAATAAACAAGACAGGAAAACTGCCTGTAGTCAACTTTGCTGCTGGTGGAATAGCCACCCCGGCCGATGCTGCTCTGATGATGCAGCTAGGGGCAGATGGTGTCTTTGTTGGCTCAGGCGTATTTTTGTCCAGTAACCCTGAGGCTACAGCTAGTGCTATTGTTCAGGCAACTACCCACTTTAAAGAACCGGAAATTATTGCTGAGGTCTCCAAAAATCTAGGGAAGGCTATGCCCGGTTTAGATATAAAGCGAATCCCTGTTGAGGAACTACTGGCACCTAGAGGATGGTAGTATGAGGATAGGTGTCCTTGCTGTGCAAGGAGCCTTTGCTGAGCATATAGCTATATTGAATCGACTGGGAGTAGATGCTTTGCCCGTCCGTTTGCCCAAGGAACTTAGTGGCTTGGACGGATTAATCATTCCTGGTGGAGAAAGTACCTCTATCAGCAAGCTGATGCTAGATTACGACCTGATGAATGAAATAAGAAATCTAGCTGAAAATGACTTACCTACACTTGGAACCTGTGCCGGTATGATACTTCTAGCCAAGAGAGTCTCAGATTTAGGTATGGAACCACTGGGAGTAATGGATATCGTAGTTAGGCGCAACGCCTTTGGCAGGCAAAAGGATAGCTTTGAGACTGGACTCTCAATGCCGGTACTGGGGAAAAAGCCCTTTCCAGGTGTATTCATCCGAGCCCCACTAATTGAGCAAGCAGATAACAGAGTGGAAATAATAGCCAGGTTAGCTGATGGCACCAGTGTTGCTGCCAAGCAAGGGAAGCTGCTAGCTTCTGCTTTTCACCCCGAATTGACTGAAGACCTGAGATTTCATCAATATTTTCTGGGTATTGTAAACCAAGACCGTAAATAAAGAACACTCTGGAGGTCACTCTTGCAAAAGGTAATCACCGATGACCTTGACGCTTTGCTTGATATTTTTCCGCCGCATATTCACCAGCCACTATGCCAACAGAAGGATATCAGTGAACTGCTAGAGGTAGTTCTAGACCTGGGTCGTCCCCCTGAAGCTCGCTTTCCTCAGCGAGAAGTAGTTCTCAATCCTAAAGAAGTCAGTGAGCAGGATATTGATTATGTAACTTCCCATATCGGCAGCTTTGGAGACGACAATCGGGCTGGGATTGAGCGTACCTTGCACCGTATTTCTGCTATCCGTAATCGCAAAGGTCGTATTGTTGGCCTAACCTGTCGGGTAGGCAGGGCCGTCTTTGGCACCATAAAAGTTATTGAAGACCTTGTCCAATCAGGCAAAAGTGTCGTGCTTTTAGGTCGTCCCGGTGTGGGTAAAACAACAATGCTACGTGAAGTAGCCCGCGTATTAGCTGATGACCTCAATAAGCGGGTTGTCATAGTGGATACCTCAAACGAAATTGCTGGCGATGGTGATATTCCACACCCAGCTATTGGGCATGCCCGGCGAATGCAGGTAACCACTCCCACCATGCAGCATGCGGTGATGATTGAAGCCGTGGAAAACCATATGCCTGAGGTAATCATCATTGATGAAATCGGCACTGAGCTTGAGGCTCAGGCAGCTCGAACTATTGCTGAGCGTGGTGTTCAACTTATTGGTACTGCTCACGGTAACACACTGGAAAATCTGATGATGAACCCTACCTTGGCTGACCTCATCGGAGGTATCCAGACAGTAACCCTGGGTGATGAGGAAGCAAAGCGAAGGGGTACCCAGAAGTCCATACTGGAGCGTATGTCGCCGCCTACCTTTGATATTGTCGTTGAAATCCAGGATTGGGACAAGGTGGCTATTCATCCTGATGTCGGACAAGTAGTTGATGCTATCCTGCGTGGTCAACTGGTAGCCACTGAGATTCGCTGGTTAGACGAGACAGGAGAGGTGAGGATAGAAAAAGAAGAACCAGTCACTGCCACTAGCAAAGTCGTTGTAGGCGAGCAATTAGCTAGGGAAAATAAGCTACCCAGACTTTGCCTTTTTGGTATCAACCGAGGACGGCTGGAACAAGTAGCAAAGGAGATGCGATTAAGTCTGGATATAGTTAATAAACTAAATGATGCCAGCCTATTTATAACCTCTAAGAACTACTATCGGCGGAAGCCTCAGAAAGTCAGGGATGCTGAAGCAGCTAGCATGCCCATCTATGTTCTTAGAAGCAATACACCGCCTCAAATCAGGCAGCTATTAACTGCTATCTATCCTAAAGGCAAAGCTGATTTCTTAAAACTTGCCCTCACTGAAGCAAAAGAAGCTGTTGATAGAGTAAAGAATGGTCAAGAGACGGTGGAACTCAGCCCGCAGAGTGCCTATATCCGACGGTTACAGCACCTGATGGCCGAGCGAAGCAATCTAGCCTCCCGTAGCCGAGGTAAAGATCCCAATAGACGGGTGAAGATTTATAATGAGGGGGTAAAGGAGGTGCCCAATAGGCGAATAAAAATAAATGCATAGCCGTTAACTTAGTCATCGCTATAATAAAATCACGAGGAGAGAAGAAGTGGCATCTGAAAGGAAGTTATTTTTGGACAAATTTAATCTGTCGGGAAAGGTAGCTTTGGTTACCGGGGGAAGTCGAGGAATAGGTAAAGCCATTGCCTTATGTTTGGCGGAAGCCGGCGCCGATGTAATAGTTGCTAGCCGCAAGCTACCAGACCTGGAGTTAGTAGCTCAGGAAATATCTCAAATGGGAAGGAAAGCCCTGGCTGTATCAGCCAATGTCCGCCATCTCCCGGAAATCGATAATCTAGTTAAAAAATCAATGGATGAATTTGGCAAAATCGATATCTTGGTAAATAATGCTGGGACTAACCCGATATTTGGCTCAGTGTTTAACTTTGATGAAAAAGCCTGGGATGTAACCCTTGGGTTAAACCTCAAGGGATATTTTTTCTTAAGTCAGGCAGTAGGTAAAATAATGCGTGATAAATGCGGTGGCAACATTATCAACCTAGCCTCTGAAGCTAGCTTCAGGCCGGGGATAGGCATGGGAATCTATTCTATTAGCAAAGCAGGAGTAGTCATGCTTACCCAGGTTCTGGCACAGGAATGGGGACAGTACAATATCAGGGTAAATGCCGTTGCTCCGGGAGTGTTGAGGACAAAGTTTTCTGAGGCATTGTGGAAAAACGACCTGATCGCTAGAGAGACTGAGAATAGTACGGCCTTGGGGCGTATAGGTGAACCTGAAGAGATGGCTAACGCTGCTCTTTTCCTTGCCTCAGAGGCATCAAGCTATATGACAGGGCAGACAATCTTGTTAGATGGGGGGCACTTTTCTTCGGTTAGAACCGTATTGGCAGCAATAAGGTAGTTCGACAGGGTGAGGGTTTTATAGTGAGAAAGCGAATGCGACCTGAAACTCTTGAAAAGTATGTTACCAAGGCGAGAGAGAAGCTTATAGAGGTAGCTGAAAAGGGTGAGACTATTACCTATAGTGAGTTGATAACGGAGATGGGAGGTCCGGGCCGCAGTTATATTGGACAAGTCCTTAAAGAAGTCTGCCAGGGGGAATACAGACACGCTCGTCCGTTGCTTGGAGCCCTTGTAGTTCATTCCGTTGACCAACTGCCGGGTAACGGGTTCTGGAAGCTGTCGGTTTTTCGGAAGCATCTCAGCCGTGCTTCGAAGAAGGAGAAGATAGACTTCTGGAAGAACGAGCGCCAGCGGGTCTATGAGTACTGGCAGCAGCCTAACCATAATGTAGAGTAAGCAAGAAACACAGGTTATAAATTTTATGGCTTTATTCATCACCTTTGAGGGTGGGGAGGGGTGTGGTAAGAGCGTCCAGGCTAAGGCGCTGTATAAAAGGTTATCGCAGTTAGATACCCCAGTAGTTTTGACCCATGAACCAGGTGGCACTGCACTGGGAGACAAAATAGGCCGCTGGCTGAAGTGGGCTCAGGAGGAAGATATATCACCCCTAACCGAGCTACTATTGTTTAATGCCGCCCGGGCCCAATTAGTAACCAGAGTAATCCGCCCCAGTCTGGAAGATGGAAAGATAGTTATTTGTGACCGCTATGCCGATTCTACTACTGCTTATCAAAGCTATGGGCGGGGATTAAATTTACAAGCTGTTGAAGCAATTAATAATGCAGCTACTCAAGGATTAAGACCTGACCTGACCGTTCTACTTGACATGCCAGTAGAGGAAGGATTTGCTCGTAAAGGAATCGCAAGGAAGGACCGCTTTGAGCGAGAAAATATAGCCTTCCACCAGCGGGTGAGGGAAGGTTATCTTAAAATGGCAGCCAGTGAGCCTGAGCGGTGGCTGGTAGTAGATGCCAGCCAATCTAAAAGGAAGATAAGCGACATTGTCTGGCAGAGGGTAAGCCAGCTGCTTTCACATCAAGCAGATTGAGCAAGGAATATGCCTAAACAACGAGTGGCAGTAGCTATGAGTGGTGGGGTGGACTCATCACTGGCAGCGTTCCTGTTGAAAGAAGACGGCTATGAGGTTAGCGGTGTCTACATGCAATTATGCTCGGAGCCAGAGTATGATACCTCGGATTTAGAGTGTACCTGCCAGTTACTAGACATCCCTCTCTACAAGCTTAACCTTGAGGCGGAATTTCAGAGCCTCGTTATTGATGACTTCTGTCGGGAATATGGTTTGGGGCGCACACCAAATCCGTGTGTTGTTTGCAACCGGCATATCAAATTTGGCTGCCTTCTCGACAGGGTGCTCCAGATGGGGGCAGACTACTTAGCTACCGGACACTATGCCAGAATTGAACACTCCCCGGATGGCTATCGCTTACTGAAGGCAATTGACCCGAGCAAAGACCAGTCCTATTTCCTTTATTCCCTGGGACAGAGAGAGCTTCAACATTTGCTGCTGCCGGTAGGTAACCGTCACAAAGCGGAAGTAAGAAGACTAGCCGCCAAGCTAGGTTTGCCTGCCACCAGCCGGCATGAGAGTCAGGATGTTTGCTTTATCCTTGATAACAACTATCGGTCATTTATAGCTAAGCATATTCTCCTTGAACCTGGAGACATCGTTGACACCAATGGCCAGATTTTAGGTAAACATAAAGGTTTAGCCCAGTACACTGTGGGGCAAAGACGAGGCTTAGAGCTTGCCTCAAACAAGCCTCTATATGTGATAAAGCTCGATGCCACTCAGAACAGATTAGTAGTGGGCACCAAAGACCAGCTTTTGAGTAACGCGCTCTTGGTCAGTAAGCTAAGCTGGGTATCAGGCAGAGCTCCTAAAGAGCCTATCAATGTAACGGCTAAAATCCGTTATAAGTCACCTGAGGTCACAGCTACACTTCCCTTTGGAGATGGGGTGGCTGAGGTAAACTTTAATCAACCTCAGTGGGCAATCACTCCGGGGCAGGCAATAGTATTCTATCAGGGTGATGCTGTCCTGGGTGGGGGGGTAATAGAAGCTGCGGAATATGGCACAGATACCATCTTTTGCTGAAGAAAAAGTGCTTGAAGCACAAGGCTACCAGCATATCGCTGGTATTGACGAAGTCGGTCGTGGTGCTCTGGCTGGTCCGGTGGTAGCTGCTGCCGTTATCCTGCCTCACCATATAGATGCCCCCTGGCTAAACCAGGTAAAAGATAGCAAGCAACTTAGCCCAGCCAGACGCCAGCTTTTGTTTCACCATATCCATGAAATAGCCATCTCGATAGGTATCGGCGCAACTTCGCATGAGGTGATAGATACCCAGGGTATAGTTAAGGCGACACGGTTGGCTATGAAGTTAGCCATAGACCAGCTTTCACCACCACCTGAGTCCCTGCTCATAGACTATATGCTTCTTCCCGAGGTTAAACTACCCCAGAAAGGAATAAAAAACGGAGATAGCCTATGCTTCTCAATTGCCTGTGCTTCCATTATAGCTAAAGTGGCTCGAGACCAGTTGATGGTAGGGTTTGATAGAATCTATTCTGGTTACGGACTGGCTCGACACAAAGGCTATGGCACAAAGGAGCACCTTACCTGCTTATGTAAACTGGGGCCCTCCCCTATCCACCGCCAGTCCTTCAAACCAGTTAGCGATATAATACGGAAATGAAGCGTAGAGATACCGGTATTCTGGGTGAAAAACTAGCCAGGGATTTCCTGAAAAAGCGGGGCTATCATATCAAAGAGACCAACTACCGCTGTCCTGAGGGTGAGATTGATATTATAGCCAAGCATAAAGATTGTCTTGTCTTTATTGAGGTGAGAACTAAAAGGAGCCTGGAGTTTGGCAGTCCCGAGCAGTCAATCACACCAGCTAAAATGGAGAGATTAAGGGCTGTCGTTTCCCGCTACCGACAAACCCATGATAATCTGCCTCCATTATGGCGTATTGATGTCGTAGCCATAGAGCTAAAACAAGGGGGAGAGCCGTCAAGAATCGAAATCATTGAGAATGCAGTCGGCGAAGCCTGAGGTTTGTCCAGCTTTACCCTCTAATCCGACTGTGCTAAAATCAGCTACTTGATGGCGAGGTGGACTATCAAAATATCTAAAAGAGAAATTATGAATATGGCTTCACCCGAAGCAAACCAGACACTACGCATTATTGATGCCAATTTGAACCGCATTGGTGAGGGGCTTCGCCTTCTTGAGGAGCTGGCTCGCTTGCTACTTAACGATGTTACTCTCACTCAGCAGCTTAAAACTATGCGCCATGAGATAATAAGAGGCGGCCAGTCATTCCATCAGCAGCTCCTTCAAGCACGAAATTCACGCGGTGATGTTGGCATTAATATTGAAGCTCTCGGAGACGAGAAACAGAGAGAGCTGCCAACAATATTAGTGGCTAACGCCAGGAGGGTTCAGGAATCATTGAGAGTAATGGAGGAGCTGGCTAAAATTCCCGGCACCACGCCTGAATTGGACCCAGAAAAGTTCAAGCAGGCTCGGTTTAATCTATACACAATAGAGCAGGCTTTGCTCTCCAAGTTGCTGCGGCAGGAAAAGATAAAGCACATATCCGGACTTTATGCTATTATAGACAGTCAAGCCTTGAGCGGACGTAGCCAGGTTGAAGTGACCAGCCAGGCAATTAGGGGTGGGGCTAAGACAATCCAGCTACGGGATAAAATCCGAAGTAAAAAGGAGCTACTGCCGATAGCCCAACAACTAAAGAACCTGTGTGCTGAGCATAATGTACTTTTTATAGTAAACGATTACCTTGATATAGCCCTAGCCGCTGGGGCTGATGGACTGCACTTGGGGCAGGATGACCTGCCTATTAAAGAGGCCCGCAAACTGCTACCGATAGACAAAGTCCTGGGCTGCTCGACGACTACCGTAGACCAGGCTATTGCTGCCGAAGCTGAGGGGGCTGATTATATTGCTGTGGGTTCAATCTATCCGACACCATCCAAAGAAACAGCGAAGGTAGTTGGCCTGGACAGGCTACGCCAAATCAGGCAGGCGGTAATCTTACCCCTGGTTGCTATTGGTGGTATTAATAAGAGTAATGCTGCCGAGGTTATGGCTGCTGGCGCTGATTCAGTAGCAGTGATTAGCGCTATACTACAAGCAGGGGATGTAGAAGAAGCAGCTAGAGAGATAGTAGATAGATTTGAGCAAAAAGACGAATAGATTAGCCGATAATTTAGAATCAGTTGCTGACCAGATTCGGTCGGACTTCTCGGCTAAAGATGCGGCTAGAGAAAAGGCGCTCCCCTTATGTCGTGAGGCAATCCGATATTGCAGCAATGCTATCCGTGCTGTTCACCGTCAGGAATTTGACCTGGCTAAAGAATTGCTCCAATCAGCCCATAACCTCCTTGATGAGGCTAAACAAGCTGTTGCTGCCTACGGTGAGCTTAAAAACAGCGGCTTTATCCGGGATGCTCAAAAAGAATTTGCTGAAGGAAGTATTACTCTTGCCCTGGTGACAGGAAACCGACCTCCCCACCCCAAAGAACTGGACATTGACTTTGCCGCCTACTTGAACGGGCTAGGTGAAGCCGCAGGTGAGTTAAGACGTTACCTTTTAGATAGCATAAGAGGAGGTGACCTGTCTCGAGGTGAGGAGCTATTATCAGCCATGGATGACATTTACAGTATCTTAGTTACTATGGACTTCCCTGATGCCATAACCGATGGTCTACGCCACACTACCGATATGGTTCGGGGTGTCTTGGAAAGGACACGCAGTGACCTGACAGTAGTCATGAGACAAAAATATCTGGAGAATAAACTGGGGAACTTTGAGAAGAATCTTCACTAGTTTGATAATCTCATCAGACAGAAAGGAGACTGGATAGATGAATCCGATATTAATTGCAGTGATATGTGGGGTTTTAGGACTGGGTGTGGCTGCTTTTATGGCTCGCTATGTGCTAAAGCAAGACCAAGGCTCGGAGAAGATACGAGAAATATCAGCTGCCATTAAAGAAGGCGGCTTAACCTTCATAGGTCGTGAATACAGGATATTAGCTATATTTGTGATAGTAGTTACTATCATTCTGGGGGTAGTGCCCAGTCTTGGTTGGTGGGTAAGCGCCGCTTTTGTCTTTGGTGCCATCTGCTCTGCCCTGGCCGGTTACATTGGGATGAGCATGGCTATCAGAGCTAATAGCAGGACTGCTGCCGCAGCCCAGAAGAGTCTAAATCAGGGCCTGCGGGTCTCCTTCCGCGGTGGAGCCGTAATGGGGATGTGTGTCGTTGGCATTGGTATCCTGGGCTTAAGTATTCTCTACTTTGCCTTTCATAATAACCCTAATTTTCTATTCATTATCCCTGGTTATGGTTTTGGTGCTTCCTCAGTAGCTATATTCGCCAGAGTTGGTGGGGGCATTTTCACCAAAGCTGCTGATACCGGGGCTGACATAGTAGGTAAGGTTGAGAAGGGCATCCCTGAAGATGACCCCCGAAATGCAGCCGTTATTGCCGATTTTGTTGGTGACAATGTAGGCGATGTCGCTGGCATGGGTGCTGACCTGTTCGAATCGTATGTTGACTCAATTATTGCCACGATGACACTGGGGATGATAGCCGCTTTCTCTATTACCCTGGGCAAACCATTAGTGCCTAATATGGCTACAGCCTGGTTCCTGCCTATGCTGGTAGCTGCTGGGGGTATTATAGCCTCTATTATTGGAGTATTCTTAGTCAGGGTTGGCGAAAAAGCGCAGATGGGAGCTTTGCTCAATGCCCTCCGCCGGGGCACATTCTCAGCATCAGCCCTGACTGCTATTTTTTCGGCTCTAGCAGTTTATTTCCTTTGTGCCCGACAGGGTTACGGTTTTGATATATTCTGGGCTATCCTGGCTGGTCTCATTGCTGGCATTCTAATCGGAGAAAGCACCAATTATTTCACTTCCTATGCCTATTCTCCAACCCTTCGTATCTCAGAAGCATCTCAAACCGGAGCTGGAACAATAATAACCAGAGGATTCGCCAATGGTCTAATGAGCACCTTACCCCCTATTATTCTGGTGGTAATCGCCATTTTGGTTGCCTATCGCTTCGCTGATATTTACGGTGTGGCTATCGCTGGTATTGGGATGCTGTCAACTCTGGGTATACAGGATGCCACTGATGCCTATGGTCCTGTAGCTGACAATGCCGGTGGTATCGTTGAGATGTCAGGACTGCCACCCGAGATTAGGGAGCGGACAGATGCCCTGGACTCCTTAGGTAATACCACGGCCGCCACAGGCAAGGGCTTCGCTATTGGTTCAGCGGCTCTTACTGCCCTGGCTTTAATGCTGGCTTATGCCCTAGCCTATACCCAGGCAGCGGGTATTGAACTCACCGACTTCGTAGCAAGTATAAGTCTGCTTGATGCCCGCGTTGTTGTTGGTTTGTTCCTTGGGGCTATGCTGCCGGCTATATTTTGTGCCATGACTCTAAATGCGGTGGGTAAGACTAGCTTCACTATAATTAATGAGGTTCGTCGGCAGTTCCGTGAGATAAAAGGACTGATGGAGGGAGAGGCAAAGCCTGAGTATGGGAAATGTGTAGATATCTGTACCAAGGCATCGTTAAAGCAAATGATTGCTCCCGGTCTAATAACAATAATTTCACCCATTGTTGTCGGCTTAATACTGGGACCGCTGGCTCTTGGTAGCTTCTTGCTGGGAGCTATTGCTACCGGATTTATACTGGCTGTAACCTTCTCCAATGCTGGTGGCTCATGGGATAACGCCAAGAAGTGGATAGAGACCGGTGCCTTTGGTGGTAAAGGGTCGGATTCTCACAAGGCTGCCGTTATCGGTGATACCGTTGGTGACCCGATGAAGGACACCTCGGGGCCGTCCCTTAATATTATGGTTAAACTGATGTCAATAATAGCTCTGGTTCTAGCTCCGGTCTTAGCTGGGTTTCCCGGCCTTATCTAGAAGCTTTGCAGGAATGGATTACCTCTGCGCTCGGTGCCAATAGTGGTTTCAGGGCCATGACCGGGGTAAACAATAGTGTTATCGGGTAGTACCATAAGTTTGGTATGTATGCTATTCATCAACTGGCTGTGGCTGCAACCAGGGAAATCAGTTCTGCCTATGCCATAATTGAATAGAGTATCCCCACAGAACAATACCCCATGCCCTAGAAGGCAAATACCACCCGGACTGTGACCTGGGGTGTGAAGAACCAGAAAATGCAGGTCGCCGATGTCTATACTATCCCCGTCTTTAAGCAACCTGTCTGGGGGAGGTGGAGTCGGATAAGCAAGACCGAATAGATTACTTGATGATCGCCCATGGAGAGATTTAGCCTCATCGGTGTGAATAGCTATCTCAGCCCCGGTTACCTCTTTAACCTTTTTTAGGGCACCAATATGGTCTATATGGCTGTGGGTTAACACGATAAACTTTATGTCAAGCTCTGGTTCCTTAATGCCTGTCAGAATTTGCTTGGCGTTAGCGCCAGGGTCAACTACCATCCCTTCCCTGGTTGATTCAGAACCCACGATATAGCAGTTAGTAGCAAATGGGCCTACTACTAGCTTCTTAAGAATCACTATAAACCCCCATTCTACACATTAAGTAAGGCTACTCATTTTACCATCGGGTAAAGTTGCTGACAAGAATTAGGTCTCTAAAGAAGTTTGAAGGGTTGGAAGCACGTCGGAGCCTTTACTCAAAAGTATCAACTAAGCTAGTTATGTAAAATTCCCCTACCCTAAATCGTGCTCTGCTTTGCAATGCTAAATGTTTTCAGCTACAATTCATACAAATATACAATTATGCTCTTATGAATTTTCGCTGGTGAGAGCTTATAAGGAGTGATAGCAGTGGTTGAGCGGGCAAAGGTTGATATGGAAAAGATTGTTTCCCTCTGCCGACGGCGGGGCTTCATCTTCCCCAGTAGTGAAATATATGGTGGCTTGTCTAGTTGTTGGGATTATGGACCTCTGGGAGTTGAGCTAAAGCGGAACATTAAACAAGCCTGGTGGCGAGCAGTAGTTCAGGAGCGCGACGATATAGTGGGTCTGGATACTAGCATCTTGATGCACCCCCGGATATGGGAAGCCAGTGGACATGTTCAGGGCTTCAGTGATCCCTTGGTGGAATGTAAAAGCTGCCACCTGAGATGGCGTAGCGATGATTTGGAGGGTAGCAGTTGCCCCACTTGTGGCGGTGAATTAACTGAGCCTCACCTGTTTAATTTAATGTTTAAGACCTTTATGGGTCCTGTTGAGGAAGCGGCTAGCGTTGTTTATCTCCGTCCTGAGACAGCTCAGGGTATATTTGTCAATTTCCAAAATGTGCTTAATACCACCAGAAAGAGGTTGCCCTTTGGTATTGCCCAGATAGGTAAAGCCTTCCGGAACGAGATTACTACCGGCAACTTTATCTTCCGTAGTCGGGAATTTGAGCAGATGGAAACTGAGTTCTTTGTTAAGCCGGGAACCGATGAGGAATGGTTCAATTACTGGCTTGAGGAGCGCCTCAACTGGTATGTTAAATTGGGCATTACGAAAGAAAACCTCAGGCTACGCCAACATAGCAAAGAAGAACTGGCTCACTACGCCCGAGCCTGCTATGACATTGACTACTTATTCCCTATGGGCTGGTCAGAGCTGGAAGGTATTGCCAATCGGGGGGACTTTGACCTTGTTCAACACGCCGGCTCCAGTGGCAAGAACCTGGACTACTATGATGATGAGTCTAAAGAGCATTACATCCCCTATATAATTGAGCCATCGGCAGGGGTAGACCGCTCGGCACTAGCTTTTCTGTGCGATGCCTATGATGAAGAACCGGACCAGGAAGAGATAAGGGTAATTCTCCGTCTTCATCCCAGCCTGGCTCCCATCAAAGTAGCCGTATTGCCTTTAAGCCGACGGGAGAAACTGGTTAAACTAGCTAAACAAATATACGCTGACCTGCGCCAGTGCTGGATGGTAAGCTATGACGATGCCCAGAGCATTGGTCGTCGTTACCGGCGTCAGGACGAGATTGGTACTCCCTTCTGTGCCACTATTGACTTCCAGTCACTTGAGGATGAGCAGGTTACCATTCGTGAACGTGACACCATGAATCAGATACGAGTTCCTATAGCTGAGCTTAGGCGGACATTACAAGCCAAGCTGGAGGGGGAAGATTTGTTTGTTCTGCCTCCCGGTGGCAAGATATGGAAGGAAGGGGAAGGCTGAGTAAAAGGAGTTTATTGAGGGTAAGTAAGTATGGGTGCTTGGAACCTCAAAGGGTTTAAAACCCTGTGCCTTAATTCGGGATTTGATAAAGCATTGTTCTACACAAATAGCCTTGTTGTAAAGTGGAACGCCGCAATCTATCATAAAGGCAAAATCCAGCAAAAGATAAATGAAATAAACTTCGACTCATTCCTTGAAAAAGCGCCAGCCTATGACTATGAAATCGCCTTCGAACTCGATGCTTTGATGTTAACCCTAAACTCTATGTGGGATATCCTAGGACAGCTAATAAATGAGTGCTTTATTCGTCCCAGAATTGATGCAAGTAAAATGCACTTTGATGATATCTTCAAATGCTACTGGGATTCAATACCGTCTGAAATACAGCAAATTCTAAAACCTATCCGAGGAAATGAACTTTACCGTACGATTAGAGCTTTTGCCAATGTCTCTAAGCACAGGCACGCAATTCAAGGCGAAATCAACATGAATGTAAGTGAAAAGCCTGCCAAAAAATCATACGTAACCACAGAGTTTGAATGTAAAAAGGGAGAATGGCATAAATTAACTATAGACGATACATTTAAATGTTGGGAATTCGTAAACAAGGTAGGTAAGTCAGTAGACCAAGTAGGAGCTAAAATCCACAAATTAATGAAGTAACGGGGGGAGTTTTAGAGGGGCAAAGCCCCTCTTATAAATAATCTTTCCCCTCTCCATATTAAAGGCTGTTTAATTGTCATTGCGAGGCACGAGGTGCCGAAGCAATCTTTGAAAGCAATAGTGAGATTGCTTCGCTTCGCTCGCAATGACAGTTTGAGTTGGTAAGCGGTCTCTATTTAAGGGAGGGGGATAAAGGAGGATAGGGTTACCTAATGAAAATCCTCCACTTTGCCGACCTGCACCTTGGTGTTGAAAGCTATGGGCGCACCAATCCAGAGAGTGGGTTATCTACGCGCCTTGAGGATTTCCTAAAAGCTCTTGACCAGGTGGTAGACTATGCACTGGAGCACAGGGTAGACCTTGTTCTTTTCTGCGGTGACGCTTATAAGACTCGTGAACCGAGCCAGACCCAGCAACGGGAATTTGCCAAACGCATTAATCGCCTGGTTACCAATGACATTCCCATTTTTCTACTTATCGGCAACCATGATTTGCCTAACGCTATAGGTTGGGCTACCACCACTGAAATCTTTGATACTTTGGCGGTTCAAAATGTCTATGTCTCTAACCGCCCTGACATTTACCGAATCCCGACTAACAGTGGCACCATCCAGATAGCCTCCTTACCCTGGCTAAGACGCAGTGCTCTATTAAGCAAAGAGGACACCAAAAATCTCGACTTTGACCAGATTAATCAAAGGTTGCAACAGGTATTAACCAATATTGTTGCTGACACTATCACCAAGCTTGACCCGACATTGCCTTCTATACTGGCGGCTCATGTCTGGGTTTCCGGAGCCCAAGTAGGCTCAGAGAGGTCAATGACCATAGGGCAAGAGCATGCATTACTACTGAGTAATGTTGCCTATCCTGCTTTTGATTATATAGCCCTGGGGCATATTCATAGGCATCAGGTGTTATCGGATAGCCCTCCGGTGGTCTACTCTGGCAGCCTGGAGCGGCTGGATTTCAGCGAGGCAGAGGATGAAAAGGGGTTCTATCTGGTGGAAATTGAGCCGGACCAGGGAACCGGTAAAAGGCAGGTCTCCTTTGACTTCTATCCGGTAGAAGGACGACGTTTCCTCACTATTGCCGTTAATATTGAGCCACAGGATGTTGACCCCACTTTAACCGTACTGAGGGCTATTAGCGAACAAAAAGATAGGGTTACGGAGGCGATAGTGCGATTAAATATTAGCCTGCCGGTAGAGATTGAGGGTCAACTTAGAGATAGTGACATCAGGAATGCGGTAAAGGAAGCTCACTATTTTACCATTGCCAAGGATATAAAGCGAGAGGCACGCCTCAGACTGGGAGTGGGAACTGCCGAGGAATTAACCTCCCTTAACGCCCTAAAAGCCTATCTGGAATCAAGAAAGGTATCCCCAGAACGAGCCAAACTCCTGCTCAAATATGGTGAGAAGTTAATACAGGAACAGAGAGAACAAATAGGGTAAGAGTGAACTACTTATTCTATTAGGGGTATTCTAAAAGATAGCTTATAGATTGAAATCAGCACGATTAATGTGTATACTTAGAGCCGCATAAATTCGAACCCAATCTGGGTAGAAAAATTTATCTTTCGTGGAGAACTCACCGGTAAAACTGTGCTAGACCTTTATACAAGGAGGATTTATGTACATTCGCGAATATATGATAACCCCGGTTATTACAGTAACTCCCGATACATTGGTGGACGACGCTTTAAGGACTATGCACCAGCATCATATCCGCCGACTACCGGTAGTGGACAATGGAAAATTGGTCGGCCTAGTGACCCGGCAAATACTGAGGGAGGGAATACCATCCTCGCCTATACCACTGAGCATTTGGGGAATCCACTATCAGCTATCAAAAATGAAGGTGAGGGATGTAATGGTAGCCAGTGTGATTACCGTTACTCCTGATATCACGTTAGAGGAAGCATTTGTTTTGGGTGAACAGCATAGAATTGGGACCTTACCCGTAGTTGATAGGAATGGCAACCTGGTAGGTATTGTTACTGGCACTGATTTATATCACCTGATGACTCAAGTATTGGGTTTTGGGAAGGAAGGAGCACGTCTTCATATCCTTAACTTGGGTGCCACTGAGGGTGTCAGCCAGTACCGAATAATGGAGATAATATTCAAACATCAGGTAAATGTTTTGTCTACTTTCTCGGTAACACCGCCCGGTACCCAGCAAGAAAATTTCATTGTTCATGTAGATACTGAAGAAGTCGGGGCTATAGTAGACGAGCTAAAAAAGCTAGGTCTAGAAGTAGAGGTGCGTAAGCACTGACCTGTCTGCTCTAATACGGTGAGAAGGCTATCCAGGAGCAGACTAAACAATGAGACACTGAAATGGCACCACGAAAATCATCTAAGCAAGAGCCACAAATTTTAGAGATGCCACCGCAAAAGATGGCAGTAGTTCACGGCAAGGGCACCCCGGATAAGGTCTTCTCTGAGCTTATGCCTGCTCTGTATGGTTCAGTCTACACCCTGAAGTTTGACCTCAAGAAAAAGGGGCTGCCTACCTTCAAGGTCGGTAAACTCCGCGCCCGTTATCCTGATGCCTGTCTCGTCCCCAAAGAGGAATGGACTCACATCATCGGTTTACCTGTCCCTGAGGATACCGCTTCCCTACCCCAGAAAGTCCCTGGTATTGAGGTCAAGATTGAGACCTGGGAATACGGCACCGTAGCCCAGATTCTCCACCTCGGACCTTATGACCAGGAAGACCCCACCATTGAGCGCCTTCATAAGTTCATTGAGGAAAGCGGCTACGAGATAGCTGGTGTGCATGAAGAGGAGTACCTCACCACCCCCGATGCCAAAGTCATCAAGACCATCATCCGGTATCCGGTGAGGAAGAGATAGTAAATCCAAAAACGAGGCCAAAATTCTCATCCAACACGGTGAGAGGCTTAGTCAGCTAACTCAATTTTACGCAAGTCACCACTACTAAAAAATGACGACACGTCAATCCATTCACCAGTGCCAGCTGGTTGTAGCTGTATTTGCCCTTTGCGCTCCCGTACTTTGAATTTCTGACCAGTCTTTGCTTTTGTAGCTCCTCTCAAGAGTTCTTGTAATTGTGTGAAAGGGAAGCAAAGATAACGATCAGATGTACCTAATAACAAGATAACTCCTCCCCCTTCATTGGTCAAACTTTCAAGATTCTCTGGCCCGATGCCAAACCAATAAGAATCGACTGCTTGGTGATACATGCTAAATTTAATCCACAGAGTAGCTGTCTGACCTCCGCGACTGACTCTGTAACTATTTAATCGCCCACTTCTGCGTGTAATAGACCAACCTTTGCCTTTGAGACTTGATAAGAAGTCAGCTATAGCATCTACCTCTGTTAGACCCATATTGGAACTTCCAGACTCAATGACCTCTCTTCCTTCTGTTGTAGACAATAATGTTGACATTGCCCCTAGTTGCTCTCTTACTCTGCGACGCTCAGACTCTAATGCTGAAATTTGCTCCTCTATCTCAGCTAGTTTTGCCTCCAGATCAGACTTCCATTTAAATAGCACTACTTTATCCACAGTTTCATCTTCTTAATAGTATGACTATATAGTAATACTTCATAGTAACACTATATCACATCTCTTAATGCGTGTCAAGGAGGAAAACAGAGACTGGGACATCCCTGCTTGTCTTGGACTGGCTTGGTACCTGAATACTCGTAGAATTAAAGAAAACTCACCCAACCACCCTAAGCTCGTTCACATCTACCCCATCCCCTCACCTCTCTTCTGGTTGCTCGATGTTTGACCAGAAGCGCTGTGCTCGCCACTGGCTAAGATATTTGACTGTTTCCTCATCGCTGAGGTCATGCCAGTGGCGATAAAAATCAGCTACAGCGAATCTTGGCATGAACCCGGTATTGCAGGTTATCACTCTATCGGCAACCTTTTCTAATTGCTTCACAGCTATTGCTGAGGCACAGGGTGCAGCAACCACTATTTGCCTTGGTCGGCGATGACGCACTGATTCCACAGCTGCCCTCATGGTAATGCCTGAAGCGAGTCCGTCGTCTATGATTATCACTGTCTTGCCACTTACTGTAACCAATGGCCGGTCTTTACGGTAGAGTATGTCCCGTTGTTTAATCTTAGTCCTTACTTTACTCGCCTCGTGCTCTATTTGTTGTCGGTTCAAGCCGAACCTTTTTACTATTTCCTCATTGAGGATGATTGTTCCATCGTCGGCAATGGCACCAAAGCCGGCTTCAGGGTTAAGGGGGATGGGAATTTTGCGACAGATAATCAGGTCAAGGTTAGCTTTAAGCGCACCAGCTACTTCCAACGCTACTAGCACACCACCATTAGGGATGGCAAGCACAACAACGGGCTGGTCAATATATTCACTCAACTTGGCGGCTAACTGTCTACCGCCATCTTGCCGGTTCTGAAAAATAGCCTGTGATGCACCTAACACTTTAATCATCCTCCTTGGTGACCATTTTACCTCAATTCATCTACGGACACAAAACGTTTCATTCACTCTTCTGAATAGAGAGTAAAATTGCCCGAACTCAGGGCTTTTAAGCTACTGTGTTGACAGATTCTGGAAACAATGCTATAACGGAGTAAATAATTTTTGGTCGTATTAAGGAGGTTTAGTTATGAGATGTATTGATCCCCATCTTCACACGAATTTTATGTTCCCCTTTGACCTGTGGCACCTCATCACAGCTGGACTGGAGGCATGTGTTATCCCCACACAACACATGATGGGTGGTATGCATTCGGGAGAAACAGTCTTGCAGCTATGGCGGAGATTACTGGGCTTTGAGGTACACCAAACCAAGTCTTATGGTGCCGAAGCTTATGTTGCTCTAAGTATTCCCTTCTATGGGGTAACCCCAGAGGGGATTGAGCAGTGTCTCGAAGAGTTTCCCAAGTACCTTGAAAATGAAAGAGTGGTGGGGATGGGTGAGATAGGCCTTGATGTAGGTATTGAAGACGAATTGAAGCTTTTTAAAGCTCAACTAAAGATAGCCAAGGAGCACAATCTCCCCATAATAGTACATAATCCTGTTCGGTTTACACCTGGACGCCTTGATGTGACAAAGCAAATAGTCAAAGTTATTAAAGAGGAGAATTTCCCCTTGAATAGGGTAGTTTTAGACCATGCTGCGGAAGACACGGTTGACTATTGTCTGACTACCGGAGCAATGGTAGGGATGAGTGTATGCCTTGATAAGATGCCGCCTGAGACCGCTGCTGAAATTATACATAAAAACCTGGATAAAATAGATAGGATTCTGGTGAACTCCGAAATGGGATATGGTGGCGATGGTTATTTCTCGGTTCCAAGAGTGATTGTGGCTATGAGAATGTTGGGATTGAAAAGGGACGTAATAGAGAAGATTACTTTTGAAAACCCTAAAAAGTTTTTCAATCTGCCGATTGAGTGAACGGGATAATTATGTAATTGAAATTACCCAGGATATTATTTGGCTCTATGGACCCCTTCTCTTTCCAAGTACGCCTTGAGGTGGAGAATGAGAGGGGGTTCTGTTTGGTGGGAATTGAGCCAGACCAGGGAGTGGCTAAAAGACGGGTGTCTAGGGGAGCAGAGATTGGGTAAGAGTTATATAAAAGTAGTTGTGGTTGGAGCTGGTCCGGCAGGACTAATCTCAGCTTTGAACCTGATACAGGAGGGGATAAGCCCCCTAATTCTGGAAAAAGGGTCAGTAATTCGCTCGACAGCATGTGGGGAAGCCTGCGACCTGCAATCGCTAAATATGATCCCTTTTGATTCAAATCCATATATATGTAAAAAAGTAAAGGGCGCAAAGCTAATTTTCCACGGTGACATCTTTGACTATTTAGGTAAAGAGAGCGGTGTTTTAGACAGAACAAACTGGCTTAACGGAATGGCCAAGGAAGTTGAAATAAGAGGAGGGCAGGTTAAACTAAATTCAAAGGTAGTTGCCATAGACAGGGATAGCGTTAGGTTAGAAACGGGAGAAGACATAGGCTATGACATTCTTATAGGGGCTGATGGTCCCAATTCTCAAGTTGCAAAGTATTTAGGGATAAAGCATCAGTTTATTACTGCTTGCCAGTATAAGGTTGCTCTTGATGCCTCGAAAATGGATTATCTGGAATTTTATTTCGATAAGAGATTCTCTTTCGTGTACTCTTGGATATTTCCCAAGGACGGGCTCGTTAACATCGGTCTGGGGGGGGATTTTGCTCATTTAGACGCATTTTTAAGATATAAGGGACTAGATAAATACCAGATAATGGAAAGAGAGGCTGGAATTGTCCCTGTCTCCGGAATTCAAAAACTGGTTCACGAAAATATAGTCTTGATTGGTGATTCTGCATCCATGCCAAGTCCTTTCTCCGGAGGTGGACTGGCACCAATCATCTACGCTAGTCAGATATTGGTGCGGAACTTAAACAATTTAGAAAATTATGAAAGAGAAGTAAAAAAACATCCGGTGGCAGACCCTGTCCTTCTAAAGGGGGGACGTGCTCTAGTGGAACTGACTGACAGAGACCTGACGAATGTTGGGAAATTATTCGTTGAGGTTCGTCAGGGAAGGATACGCTTCCTTTCTGCAGCTAAAATTGTTAAATACCCCTCTTTGTTCCTAAAACTTAATAGATTAACGAACTTATATAAAGCGGTAAAGATTGCCGAAGATTACGGGTGGTAAATTTCACCTAATCAGCCTGAACTCATTCACATCCACCAGCCCGAGGTCGGTTAGCCTGAGTTCGGGGATTACTGGCAGAGCCAGGAAGGAAAGGGTGGAGAATGGTGAGGGTAATTTTGTGCCTAAATCTTTAGCTAGCTGCTCTAATTTCTCCAGTTTGGCTACCACTATCTCTAATGGCTCATCGGATAATAGACCGGCAATGGGTAAGGCTAAACTGGCTAATACCTTATTATCAGCCGCCACCACCAGACCACCGTTTAGCCTTTCAATTTCCTTAACTGCGGTAAATATGTCTTCATCGCTAGTGCCGACAGCAACAATATTATGAGAGTCATGGGCAATAGAGGAAGCCAGAGCCCCCTTCTTCAAGCCAAATCCCATAACCAGCCCCAAGCCAATATTACCCGTAGCTTTATGCCTCTCTACTACCACCAGCTTCAGAATGTCCCTATCAACATCGGACACAACAACTCTACCTGAAAGCTTAACCTTTTCTATTCTTTTTTTGGTGACTATCTGACCGGGGACTAGCTCAATAACCGTCTCAGTTTTTCCTGAAGCCGGAAGCCTCAATGCCTCTGTACTAAAGGGCTTAATATTAATGGTGTTGGTCACTCCTTCATCACCCAATTGATACACAGGGAATAGCGGTTCCTCTTGTCTGGCTACTAGGCGACCTCGGTAAAAGGCCATATCTATTTGCAGGTGGGATAAATCGTCGAGCACAATTAAATTAGCCCGGTAGCCAGGAGCAATTGCCCCCAGTCTGTCCAGCCTAAAATAGTCGGCGGTATTAATAGTAGCCATTTGAATCGCTCGTACCGGGTCAAGTCCCCTGCCAATTGCCTTTCGCACTACGGCATTAATATCCCCATCCCGTAACAGGTCGACACAACTACGGTCATCAACCACAAACATGCACCTTTTATAGGTTTTATCAGTGACCAGGGGCAACAAGGCATCCAAGTTCTTTTCTGATGAGCCTTCCCTAATCATCACCCACATACCCTGACTTAATTTCTCTTTAGCTTCATCAAGAGTAACAGACTCATGGTCGGAATGAATACCAGCCGCAATATAGGCGCTGAGGTTCTTACCGGTAACACCCGGAGCATGACCGTCAACGACTTTGTTCTGGGCAAGGCTAATTTTGCTCAGAATACTGGCATCGGCACCAATCACGCCGGGGAAATTCATTACCTCCCCCAGCCCGATACACCCCTTCCACCTGAGAATCTGGCGAATATCCTCAGGCTCAAGACTGGCTCCCGAGGTCTCTAGGTGAGTAGCTGGCACACAGGAGGGAGCCATTAGAAAAAGCTCCAGAGGTAAGCGGCGGGCATAGTTCATCACATACCTCATACCCTCAAGTCCGCAAACATTAGCCAGCTCGTGGAGGTCTGTAACCACAGCTAAGGTACCTCGTGGTACAACCGCCTGGGCATACTGACCAACATCAAGCATAGAACTCTCTAGGTGGGTATGCCCATTGATAAGACCGGGGGCTAGATATTTGCCGGTTAAATCCAGTACCTGTTTGGTCTGGCTGTAATCCCCTACCCCAGCAATCCGGTCTCCGCAGATAGCTACATTGCCTGGCTCAACCTCACCGGTGAAGACATTCACTATCTTGGCATTAGCCAGAATCAGGTCAGCCGGGAGTTCCCCTTTAGCTACTGAAATTAAACGAGACTCTTGGGATAACACTAATCCTTAATCTCCACAAAACATATATCGGGAAGATAACGAAACTTCTCATCCCAATCTATGCCATAGCCGACTATAAACTTATTGGGGACAGTAAAGCCTAAATAGTCGATAGTAACCGGAACCTGTCGCCGGGCTGGCTTATCAGTCAGGGCACAGAGCCTCAACGAAGCCGGCTTTTTCTTGAGTAGATAATCCATGAGGAAAGTGATGGTGAGACCGGTATCTACTATATCCTCGATAACCAGTACATCCCGGCCTTTAATTGGAGAACGAAGACCCTGCACTACTTTAATCTTCCCTGGGCTTGCTCTACCCCGCCCATAGCTGGATAATCTGATGAACTCCACTTCCAGCGGGAAATCAAGACGCCGAATCAGGTCAGCCATAAACACAAAAGAGCCCTTCAGAATACCTATCAAGATAGGGTGCTTGCCACGGTAGTCGTTGCTGATTTCAGTTGCCAGAGTATTGACAGTGGCTTCTATCTCTTCTCGGCTAAAAAGAATTTGGGGTTTAGGTTGAGAACCCATAGCTATTTTGAGATTATAGCCTTTACTTCGGGTCCTGTCCAGTAGCGGCTAGCGGGATTGTTTATAACGCAGAGGTGAGGTTGATAACCAGTCTCAAGATGAAGGCTTTAGCCGAGACGATTTGATAAGCTATTGACAAAACATATCCTGTTTGTTAGTATGTCCCCATACCTAGATACTCTGTGTATTCATTGACAATTGGCAATAGTCTGCTGAAGGTCGATGCGAATAAGCGAACTCAAGTTAGGTGATACAATTCCTGCTTCATCCTTTACCCTCAAGCCAGACAAAATAAGGGACTATCTTGAGGCGGTAGAGGAATCGAGTGGCTATTTTACTCAGTGGTCTCAGGGTGAAACAGCCCCGCCTGTTGCCTGTGCCAGCCTAGCCATGGCAGCTCTGTTTAAAAACATAGAGTTCCCGGAAGGTGCGGTTCACCTATCGCAGGAAATCACCCTCCACCGACCGGTAAAGGTTGGTCAGACTTTTTTCTGCTATGCCTCAGTCATTCGTAATCAGGTGAGAAGGGATCTTCGTATTATGACCATGCAATTAGAAATAAGCGATGAGGATGGCGAGGAGGTACTGGAGAGCAAGACAGGCTTTATCCTCTCCGAGCCAGGGAGCAAGGTTTCTTAGAATGACTTTTGGAGAAAGGCAGATACCCCTGGAGCAAATTGTACCAGATATGTCACTATCTTCCTTGGTGAGAACACCTACCCAAGAGCGAATTGACCTCTATGCCAGAATGAGCGGAGACTACAATCCCATACACGTGGATGCTAACTATGCCAGAGAAACACCATTTGGTGGGACCATCGCCCACGGTATGCTGGTATTGTCATATATTTCAGAGATGATGTTGTCGGCTTTTGGTCCCCAGTGGTTTTCCACAGGGTGGTTTTCCATCCGCTTCAAGTCACCAGCGCGGTCAGGCAAACGGGTCAAAGTTGAGGGCAGAGTACGCTCAGTCGAGCGGATGAATGGACAGCTCAAGGTTGTCTGCAATGTTGCCTGTCGGGATGAGGCAGGCGATTCGATTATCGTGGGTGAGGCAGGGGTTACTGTAGACCTTACCGCTACTAATAACTAACTTACTGAGGTGTAAGATGAATCTATCAAAAGAAGACAAATTGACGCGGGTAGCAGTAGATGCCATGGGTGGCGATTTTGCTCCTGCTGAGGTCGTTAAGGGCTCAGTGGAGGCAGCCCGCAGGGGAGGGGTGGAGATTCTACTTGTTGGACCGCAAGAAATAGTCGAAAGCGAGCTCAGCAAACATAATACAGATGGACTCCCTATCCAAATTGTTCAGGCGAGCCAGTATTTAGTTGAAGGCGAGCATCCGGCAATGGCGATTCGGCAGAAGCATGACGCCTCAATTGTGGTAGCCATTAAGCTGGTGCGTGATGGTAAGGCTGACGCAGTAGTGGGGGCTGGCCCGACCGGAGGAGTAGTTGCCTCAGCGCTTACCTTCCTTGGCTGTGTTGCCGGTTTATCACGGCCGGTGGTGGGCGGGCCATTTCTCAGATTAAACGAGAAAATGATAGCTATGGACCTCGGCGGCAATATCGATTGCCGGCCAGACCAGTTGCTGGATTTCGCTATTGTGGGTACAATCTATGCTAGGAAGTACCTGGGTATTGAAAATCCTCGGGTTGGGCTGCTAACTATCGGCGCTGAGGAAGGAAAGGGTAACGCTCAGAACCAAGCGGCATACCCCCTGTTTAAGGAGAGCGGGCTTAACTTCATCGGCAATGTGGAAGGGCTTGATTTGCTCAGCCAGCGTGTTGATGTCGTTATCTGTGATGGCTTTGTTGGCAATATACTGGTAAAATTCACTGAGGCTCTGGGACGTGCTACCGCTAAATGGCTGGAAAAAAACCTGTCTGGGGAAATAAATAATGATAAGTTGAAAGCGCTGACCGCTGCCTATATCGCCGAGACTAACCCGGCTGATGCTATGGGAGGCGGACCTTTGTTTGGTATTAACGGAGTGGCAGTGGTGTCTCATGGGCGCAGTCGGGCTCCGGAGATTACCGGTGCCATCACTGTGGCCTGCCGTACTGTAGAAACAGGTCTGGTGGAAAGCCTCAGGGTTGAGCTGGAGAAAGCTCACCAAGTAAGCAAATAGAGAGGAGTGATAAATGGCAACAGAAGATATTGTCAGAGACATAGTGACTAGAATTACCCGAAAGGACGCTTCTCAATTTACGTCAACCGCAACCTTTAAGGACTTTGAAGCTGACTCGCTGGATATTGTCCAGATTCTGGTGGCTCTAGAAGACGAGTTCGATATCGAGATATTAGATGAGGAATTGCAAAATATAACTAATATGGGTGGCTTTGTTGCCTATATTGATGGCAAGATAACTGAGAAAGGCTAATTGGCCGAGCGAGGATTTTATTCTATGCTTGAAGGAAAGGTTGCCTTGGTCACTGGAGGTTCGCGTGGCATCGGAAGAGCTATAGCGCTAGAGCTAGCCGATGAGGGTGCTGACATTATCATTAACTATTTGCGCCACCGCTCCGCTGCCCAAAAGACCGCTGAAGAAATCCGTGAGAAGGGTCGGCGGGTTCATACCATAAGGGCGAATGTAGGTGAACCCGAAAAGATTAAAGCCATGTTTAACGAGATTGCTAGCATATTCGGTCATTTGGATATTCTGGTGAATAATGCCGCTTCTGGTGTGGCGCGGAGCGCAATGGAGCTAGACGAGCGGGGTTGGGACTGGACCATGGACATTAACGCTCGTGCCTTTCTGCTCTGTGCTCAGCATGCGGTTAAATTGATGGAGGGGCGGGGTGGTAAGATGGTGGCTATCTCCAGTCTGGGCTCGCGATTGGCTTGGCCTGTTTATACCGGAGTTGGTGTATCCAAGGCAGCCCTGGAGGCACTGACCAGGTATCTGGCAATTGAACTTGCCCCATACAATATTGCCGTTAATGCCATCGCTGCGGCTGCAGTGCAAACCGAGGCGCTAGATATCTATAAACCGGCTGAAATGCTGACTGAAACATGGCAAACCACGCCGGCAGGACGCATGGTACAACCTGAGGACGTTGCTAAGCTTGTTGCCTTCCTCTGCCGGGACGAGTCCTTTATGATTCGCGGTCAGACCATAATCATAGATGGTGGTTTCTCAATCGCCCCGCTGATTACATAAGTTCTTTATGGAGGAAAAGATGGCATATCCCCAAGTTGTGGTTACCGGGATGGGAGCAGTTACTCCTATCGGAATCGGATGTGATGCATTCTGGAAAAGTCTTGCCAATGGAGAAAATGGGGTTGCTCCGATAACAATATTTGATGTCTCTCGTTACCCGGTGAAGCTGGCGGCTGAGGTGAAGAATTTTGACCCGGCTGAATTTATGCCTCTCAAGCGGGTTGACCGGGCAGGTCGCTGCACCCAGTTTGCTATTGCTGCCATGAACGAGGCGGTCAAGCAAGCTGGCTTGGATATGTCACGGGAAAGACCAGAGCGAGTGGGAGTTATAATCGCTACTACCGGCATGGTTGGTGAAATCTACTACCATTCCGAGGTCTTACGCCAGCGTGGTCCTATGCGAATAGACCCGCTCCTCGCAGCTAAAGTTGGTGCCAACATGGTTCCGGTTCAAATGGCTATGGTTCTTGGTGCCAAGGGACCTAATTCCAGCATCAACAGTGCCTGTGCTACCGGTTCAGACGCCATTGGCATTGCCCTCAGTCACCTGCGCTTGGGACATGCTGATGTCATTATCGTTGGTGGTGCTGAGACTGTTATTGATCCTATCAGCGTAGCTACCGTAGGTCTACTGGGGGCTCTCAGTCGCCAGACTGACCCGGCTAAAGCTAGTCGCCCCTTTGACCTCGAGCGTGATGGCTTTATCTATGGGGAGGGGGCGGGTATTCTTGTCCTCGAGACATATGAGCATGCTATGGGGCGTGGGGCACCACTGCTGGCTGAGGTTGCTGGCGCTGGATGGAGTTATGATGCCACCAATGAAACTGCCCCTGATGCTGAAGGTGAGTCATTTGCTATGAAGGCGGCCATAGGAGATGCTGATATCTCGCTGCAGGACATAGATTATATTAATGCCCATGGCACCAGTACTCGGCTCAATGATAAGACCGAGACTGCGGCTATTAAAATGGTTTTGGGACGTCATGCCTACAACATTCCAATCTCGTCTAATAAGTCGATGATTGGGCATTTGGCTTGTGCTGCTGGTTCAATTGAGGCTGTTGCCAGTGTGCTTACTCTACGCCATGGGATGGTGCCGCCGACTATTAATTATCGTACCCCCGACCCTGAATGTGACTTGGACTATGTTCCTAACGTAGCCCGCAAGATGGAAGTAAGGACGATTCTGTCAAACTCCTTTGGAATGGGGGGACAGAACTGCTGCTTAATCCTGAGGAAGGTCGAGAAAAATAAATGAGTGAAAAAGAACTTCACGGCAAAGTAGCGGTAACAACCGGGGCTTCGCGTGGTCTGGGGCGGGCCATATCTCTGAAATTAGCCACTCTTGGTGCCAGGGTAGTCATAAACTATAACCAATCACAAGAGAAGGCTCAACATGTGATGGAGGAAATAGAGCATCTGGGTGGTGAAGCAATGCTAGCTAGGGCTGATGTTTCTGATGCTCCGTCCGTCCGTAATATGATGAAGGCGGTTACAGACAGATGGGGGGCTATCGATATCTTGGTGAACAATGCCGGTATTAATCAAGACACACTAATCCTGCACATGTCTGAAGATGCCTGGGAGAGTGTGCTGGCAGTAAACCTGCGGGGTGCCTTCCTCTGCACCAGGTTCGCCCTGCGCTCTATGATAAATCAGGGGTGGGGTCGTATTATCAATATCTCCTCTCTCGCTGGACTAACTGGGAGCGCTGGCCAGAGTAATTATGCTGCCGCTAAAGGTGGGCTTATTGCCTTTTCCAAGAGCTTAGCCCGTGAACTTGGGCCTCGTGGTATTACGGTGAATGCCATTGCTCCTGGGTTCATCGAGACTGAAATGACTGATGTACTACCAGAGGAGTATCGAAAAGCTATCCTAGAGCGGATACCCGTGGGGCGGTATGGACAGCCTGATGATGTTGCTGAGCTTGTTGCCTTCCTTGCCAGCCAGCAGGCTAGCTATATCACAGGGCAGGTTATCAGCGTGGATGGCGGCGTAATATAGGGTGAGAGATAAGGAGGATAGTTATGGCAAAAGTAGGTATTGTAACTGAGAGCACAAATTGCTTGCCACCTGAGTTAATCAAGGAGTATGACATCAGGGTAGTCCCATATACCGTTGTCATAGAGGATAAACCTTATCGGGACGGCATAGATATCACTACAGGTGAATTCTTGAAGGTTCTAAAAACAGCTAAGAAGCTCCCCACCAGCGCTGCCCCCGCCGTGGGAGATCTTATAGATATTTTTAAGGAGCTGAGCCAGACCACAGATAACATTGTCTTCATCCATACTTCAGCTGCTTTGAGCGCTGCTACTCGAGAGGTAGGGCTTACCGCTAAGGATGTTATGAGGAAGGAAGCACCTAAGGTTAACATTGAGCTTGTTGACTCTAGAATTAGCGTCGGAGGACTGGCGCTCATCGTCCTTGAGGCAGCTCGGGCAGCCCAAGCCAGCAAGGACTTAGAGCAAGTAATCGAGGTAGCTAAAGACATGATTCCACGGGTTCAATGGCTCGCTACGCTAGAAACTCTGCACTATCTGATAAAAGGAGGCAGGGCACCCAAAGTCAGCGGATGGATCGGGGAGATGCTTAGTATAAAGCCCATAATAGGAATGTTTGATGCTCTGGGGACAGTTCAGGCAGTGGGCAGAGCCAGAACTAAAGGTAAAGCTATAGCTCGCCTTGTGGAGATAGCCAAGGAAAGACTAAACGAAAAAAGGCAAGTGCACATGCTCATTCAATATGCTGGGTTCGCTGACGATGTTGAAAAGCTTAAGGAAATGCTTGGCTCTCAGCTGGATTGCGCTGAGCTTTATCTATCTGAATTATCGCCGGTGGCATGCGTTCACACCGGTGGTATCCTAATGCTATCCTTTTATGCCTAGGGGAAGGTCATCCCACCTAAACTCTCCATCTTGAGGGGTTTTTTATCAGTAATTGATATGAGACAATCTGATAGAGGAGGTAGGATAATGGGCACTTATATCATGCTGTTCCGCTTCACGGAACAAGGGATACGGAATGTCACGGAGAGTCCAGCTAGGGTCGCTGCAGCCAAGCAAGCTTTTGCCGCCATGGGGGCGAAGGTGAAAGAGTTTTACTCGGTGATGGGCAAGTACGATACGGTCTTCATCCTCGAAGCACCGGACGATGAAACAGTAGCTAAGGCAGCTTTCACTATCGGTTCGCTGGGTAACGTACGCACCGAGACTCTTCGCGCCTTCACTGAGGCTGAATACAAGAAGCTCATCGCCGATTTGCATTGAGTAGTTGTAATGGATTCTCAATTCACCTTTGTCGGTAGAATTGAGCGGAGAGCCTAACGAAATTTAGGTTCTACAATGGGTTATCAACTCGACTTGCCAGCATAGCGAATACCCTGCTAGACAAAAGAGCGCTTTGTCAAGCGACTAGTTGGTTTCTCTATGGGAAATGATAATAAGGCAACGGCAATACGAACTTGGCTTCGGATATTGCTAATTATTGCGGGAACATTTTTTGTGGGGCTGGGAATTGTCGGAATATTTGTGCCAGTATTGCCTACCACTCCTTTTCTCTTACTTGCTGCTGCATGCTATGCGAGAAGTTCACAAAGGTTTTACAGCTGGCTCTTGAATAACAAATTGTTTGGAAGCTACATTAGGAACTATCTAGAGAGAAAAGGGATTACACTAAAGGCAAAAGTCGTAACCGTTACTTTACTATGGATAACAATCGGATCTTCAGTCGCATTTGCGGTCGAGATTCTTGTTGTCAAATTGATTCTGGTCCTAATCGCTATTGGCGTCTCCATACATATCCTATCTGTCCGAACTTTGAAGTAATGAAAGATCGGATGTTATCATAGAAGTCAGCCATCTCGCCGCAGTTTAGCGATACAGCACGTGGCACAATTGCTTGTTCTGTCAACCCATTGAACAGAATTGCATTTTGTCAAATCACATAATGTGACGGATTGTTATCCCTACTCTTTCTCAGCAATGCTTCCGTCAAGTTTCCTAACCGCATGCACGAAGCGTTGACAACTTTGCTACCAAGACCTAAGATTATCCCAAGAATAGAAACTTGGGGGGCGTACATGACAAGCAAAAAGCACTTCACTACCGAAGAAGCCGAAGGTAGGTGAAGTAATTCTTAGGTATGATAGGCCAAATTGTAAAAAATAAACGAGTAACTGAGTCTGTTGAGGCTCATATTCTGAACGAAAGTGCATTTTCACCAATATAATAATAGTAGAAGGAGGGTATTATGAAAAAAAGACACCTCACAACAAATCAAGGCGTGCCGATAACTGACAACCAGAACTCTTTGACCGTTGGCGAACGTGGTCCGGTACTGTTACAGGACGTCCAGTTTATTGAGAAGATGTCTCATTTTGACAGGGAACGCATCTCGGAAAGGGTTGTCCATGCCAAAGGGGCAGGAGCACATGGCTACTTTCAGGTTTACAAGAGCATGAAGCCTTATACCAAGGCTAAATTCCTTAAGGACCCGGAGAAAAAGGCCCCCGTGTTTGTGCGGTTTTCGACTGTCACTGGAGGGCGGGGCTCGGCGGATACGGTTCGGGACCCCCGTGGCTTTGCCGTCAAGTTCTACACCGAGGATGGCAACTACGACTTGGTTGGCAACAATCTCCCCGTATTTTTCATCCGGGA
>CAZFRL010000017.1:0-29592 GCA_964521325.1 uncultured Dehalococcoidales bacterium
AACCTGTAACCTGCTGATTAAGAGTCAGCTGCTCTGCCAATTGAGCTAGCGGCCCAAATATGTTAACCAGTTTAGCAAATATCAGGTCTGGGTGCAATGGAGGGCTCATTTAATGCTATCTTGTAGCTCCTGGCGACTGGTCATTGCAGCGACGGTATTTAGAAAATCCCTTAATGAATCACTTTGACTTCTTAGCTGCTTTAACTCAAGCCCTATTGGGTTGATAGAGGTTGGGCTATCGGCGTAGGCTCCGTAAAAGGCAAAATAGGCCTGATTCAGCTTTCTAATATAATATCCCTTTGAGGCTAGATATTGCCGTTTCTGTTCCATAAATTCCTCAGCCTGTTCAATTTCCCCCTCGGCTAAGTATTTATCAACTGCCTTTCTTATATCTCGCATCTCCTGGTTAAAGTCAAATTCTGAATCTGCTACCTGGTTTTGATTAGCATTACATTCATCTAGGGAGTAGTATTTTTCACATATAATAGAGCCAATTTCCTGGCTGGCCATACTGGCCAAGGTTTCATTTATGGTGGTAATTTCATAATTCCTTGAGATACCGGTTAAATCTAGTAAGTACCGAAATCCCAATGGCTTGAAAGCCAGATATTGATGCAGCCATTCCTCAGTGGCAGTATCAATGGTAAACCGCAAACTGGCATCGCTGGTGACAAAGGTGGGATATGTTGCCCCCAAGCCACCAAGCTTCACGACTAATGAAGAGACACCCAGTTGGTTGACCTCAGCTTCAATCTCCTCTATTTCCTCTAGGCTGATATTCTGCTTGAGAGTAATTTCTCTCATGCTCTCTATTTTGTGTCTGGGCGAGATTACAAGCAGATAAGGTGGTTTTTCTAGCTTGAAGTTTACTGGTGGGAAGCCAGCTTCTGACTTTACGTATTTATCTATCGGGTTGAAGATGCCCTGTTGAGCCAGAGTCTCTTTTAGCTGCTTCTCTATTACCCTCTCCACGGCATCTTTTAGGGCTGCCTTCTGCTCTTCCAGTGTATTTAATTCAGCTTCAAGTGAGGCTAAATCGCCAAGCCCATTACCAGCCTTGATTTCTTCTATTTCTCGGTTTAAGGTTTTTATTTGTTCAACAAGAGAAAAATACTGTGTAACCAGAGCTGGCTCATCTTCAATCTTCCCATTCCTGCTGAAAATTAGTTGCTTTATGCTGTCTGCTATGGTTTTAAATTCCCACTTGGCAATACTAAAGCTGCATGGTTCCACGATTGAGCTTAGGCGAGCATCGAAGCCCTGGGAGGGAAGACAACCTCCGCCGAGCAAACAAACTAATAGTAGGCTAATAATGATAATTTGTCTCATTTTTTTGGAAGCTCTCCCCTCCTGTCTTTTCGTATTATAAGTTTGGTAGTGACTAAGTTCAATGTTATAATGATGTTTGAGTTTACTAAGTGAGATTTGGAGAGGGAATCTAACGGGGTGAGGTTGATAGCAATCTCTCTAGAATCCATCTTTGGTGAGATGTTAAGTATTGAGATATGAAAGAGTACTATCAAATTCTTGGCGTTCCTGATAATGCCAGTCAGGAGGATATAAAGAGGGCGTTTAGGAAACTTGCCTTCAAGCACCACCCGGATACTAATCCTGGCAGAGAGAGGCAGGCTGAGGAGAAGTTTAAGGAGATAAACGAGGCTTATGGTGTGCTTGGAGACAAGGGCAAGAGGCAGCAATATGACTTTGCCAGAAAGGGGCAGTTTGCCGGGGTTGGTTACGATAGCGGATATAAAGGCTTTCAATATTCCCAGCAGGACATATTTAGGGATATTTTCTCTAATCAGGCTACGGTTGACGAGCTAAATCGTATGTTCAGTCAAGCTGGCCTTAGGTTTGACCAGGATTTCCTTAATCGCGTCTTTTTTCAGGGCGGCGGTTTCGCATTCCAATTTTATACCAGTCCGGCTGGGGCGAGCCAAAGCACCTACCCATATACTGAAGTGTCTACTTACAAGCCAAATTGGTTTGAAAGATTGCTCTCTAAAATAGCAATAAAGGTTGGTAGGTATGCCCTGCGTAAGCTCTTAGGTTTTAAATATGAACCTTTAGCCAAGCAAAACCTTGACCAGCACATTGACTTTGAGATTTCTCCGGCTGAAGCTATTGCCGGTGGTGAGAAAAAAATTACCTATAAAAGGGGCAAGCAGACGAAGAGGCTGATGGTTGATATACCAAAAGGGGTCAAGCCAGGGACTAAAATAAGACTCAAAGGTATGGGCATAATAGAGAATAAAAAGGCTGGTGACCTCTATCTACATGTGAAAGTCAAGGGCTAGTTCCCGTTATGTTTATTTCATTCTGGCTGTAGTTCGAGCCAACTCCCAGGCATATTCATAGAGGTGTAATCCCTTGCTCACGGCAATTATCTCTCCATCATCAACGTCTATTTCATCTGCCATATATTCCTTTAGAAGCTGAATGGCAGCCAGGTTTGATGGGAAGCCAGCCCACAAATCCCACGACCGGAAATAGACGATAAAGTTAAGCTTGTTATCACGAATTCTGGTATCTATCCCTCTCAGGCACGGTGGGTCGGGCAGGAATATAGACTGCTCATCACCCACCGCCATAAAAGCCTGATTGGTATTATAGCCATCCTCCTTATACATTTTTATTACTTCAGGTATCTGCTTCTCCAAATACTGACCGTAGGTATACTGCTCTCCCTTCGCCTTATGAGCAGTCATAAGATAAGGAAGATAACTTTCGATATACTCCATTGAGGTGGGTGGTGACACACCTTGGGGCACATCTGGAGTTAGAGGTCTTATTCCCGGCTGTCTAACCTGGACAACTACGAAGTCAAGCTCCTTTCGGTGCTGACCAGCATAGCTCCCACGCTCAATCTTATATTCATAGCCTTCGGTCAAGGTCTTACGCAGACAAAGAAACCATGCCTCAGAAAGGTCCCTAGCTTCAATTACTGAAATTCTCATAATCCTAATGGGCTAAACGCCCTTCTTCATCTCTTCCAGTTCTTTAGTTACCTCTTTTAGCTCAGCCTCTAGTTCCTGTTTATATTCCTCGAGCATACGAATATACTCACCTTTGCGAGGGAAATAGCCAGCACCTCGAAACCAGAAACCGAAAGGAGGGAAGCTGAAGCCAAATCTGTGCCAGTGTCTGTACATCATCTCCTCCTGCGTGGCTGTTTATCGCCGTCTATCGCCTCTTCTTGAAAATATTAAGAAACCTGTCTTCATACTCCTCAAAAAGATTCCAGCGGTCAAGCTCCTCTTTTAGCTCACTGGGTTCACACTCCCCTTTTACCACCCGGCTAAAAAGCTCCTCAATCCTTACCCTGGCATCAGCTGGAATACCACCAGCGTCTATATCTAAAAGCCCTCGGCTCCCCAGCTGCATCAAATTATCCTGTAGCGAGCTTCTGGTTATTTCATAAATAAACTTCAACAGTGATACATCCCAAAGCGTGTCCTCACCTTTAATAATAGAGGCTAATGGGTCACCACGCTTATCAATCTCTGCATTTAGCTTGTTTACCACTGATAGCAGATTATCGGATACAATGTTAAGCTCCTTAGGCTCGTTTTTATAGGTATAGAATAGTCCAGGAGCATTATGACCGTGCGTTTTGATTAGCGTATCTAAGTATCTTTTGGCTTCCAGACTAAACCCTTCAAGTCGGGAAAGATAATAAGGTGTTACAATCCTTGGCTTTTCTGCTATTACCCTTCCCTCTCTCACCACTGTCTCGGTGACATTTTTTACCAGCTCAGAGTAAGCCGGTTCAGTAACTAGGTAATAGTATAAGTTTGTCGTGCCGAAGGTGGATAGGGTCTGCTTAGGCGGCCTTACTATCTCGGTGTGCTTAACTGCGGATCTAATCTGCTCGTCATCAATATCCATTACATCTCTCTTCAACTACCAGCCATTATAGCCTAGGTTATGGCTAATAGTTCCTGCTTATATTCATCCAAAAGCTTAAGGTATTGCGTATCTAGTTGACTCTGTATCCTATGCCATTCTTCCTGGAACTGTGGTTGCTTTTCCACGTCTATCTTAATCCTCGTCATTGAGCCCAACTGCTGTTGGATTGCCTGCTGCATTTTGGCTTCAAATTCAGTCTTCAATGATTCATAAGCCTGTCCTTTCTGTTGCTCACCCTGCTCCATATAATGATTAAAGATGTTCCTTATCTTGCTGTAGACATTTTCCACATCTATTTTATTGCTCTTTAGGGCCTTTAAACCTTCCATGGCCCGTCTATTATTTTTCCTGGCTGAGTCATTATTGGGCAGGTTGATATTTCTGATTAGGATATCAGTAGCGCCCTCAATGATATATTTGGTTACATTTTTCTCATACTGTTTCATCTCAACTGCCAAATCACAATCATGGTTAAGATACCTAGCTGCCAGTCTTTCTCCTTCCGGGGTGTATTTCCATCTCAGGCGCTCCTCATCAGTTGCCTTGTCTAGCTTTTCTATCTTTTCCATGGCTATCTCACGCGCACTCTTTATATCACCCATCAAAGTCCTCCGGTTGTGCTGCTATATTTACATTATAATAGATAATAAGTGCTTACGAAAGCTCAACGTGTTACACGAGTGGTCTTTTTGATGGAATGCCAGGGCGACGGGGGTATAACTGGGGTGTTGGTGAGAGCTTATTAATTATTATTAACCGGCGCTCATCGGTAAACTCTGGCAGGTCGATTCTCTTCACCTCTCGCAGGTTACCACCCAGTAGGCTGATTGCCTTACCCGCTTGGCTTATTTCCTGGTTAATAGCTCCCTTTTTCTGGGCAATAAAGCTACCACCGATGGTGCAAAAGGGTAGGGTTAATTCAACAAGGGTTGACAGAGGAGCCACGGCTCGGGAGAGCACCATGTCAAACCTCTCCCGGTACTGGCTCTCATGAGCGATTTCCTCAGCCCGACCGACCACAATTTCAACGTCGTTCAGCCCAAGTGTCTGTTTAACATGGTGCAAAAAGGCTGCCTTTTTAGCGGTAGAGTCAAGCAGCACCAGCTTTATATTAGGCAGCAGAATCTTAAGGGGTATTCCTGGCATGCCGGCGCCGGTGCCGACATCAATAAGGTGAAATTCCAGGCTATTTATCTGCTGCCGCCAGGCTAAGGTTACCGTGAGCGAATCAAGGAAATGCCTTATTTGCACCTCTTCGTAATCAGTTACGGTGGTAAGGTTTACTCGCTGGTTCCAATCTACTAGCTCTTGATAATAGATATGGAACTGCTTAAGCTGCCTTGGATTAAGCTGTAACCCTAGTTTTTTAGCCCCGGCGTTAAGTTTTTCCATGGTAATTTATTATATCATTGCTGCTGCAAATAGAGGAATGTCTTGAGTAGAAGACTACTTATCTTATAATATTAAATAAGAGAGTGTATTTGCGTTTTTGATAGGTTTGTGCTAAAGTTTATGTATAATAGTAGTTTAACCGCTAGGGGAGCTTAACGGCTGAGAGGCGGGTTAGTGCCAACCCTAGAACCTGATCTCGGTAATGCGAGCGTAGGGAAGCGGCAGCGACTTAGACCAAGGGTTTAATAGTAACAGCCGAAGCCCTTGGTTTTAATTTTTGTGGAGGCAGATATGACTCAATTGGAATCGGCAAAAGCGGGTATTATTTCACCACAAATGGAAATAGTGGCTCAGCATGAGGGGGTAGAAGCTGAGTTTATTCGGCAGGGTGTAGCTGAGGGAACAATAGTTATTCCGGCTAATATAAATCACGCCAACCTTGTTCCTTGTGGTATTGGTCGGGGGCTCGGGACCAAGGTCAATGCTAATATTGGGACTTCTTCCGACTTTGTTAGTATTGATACTGAGTTGGAGAAGTTGCAGGTGGCTATTAGGTATGGGGCGGATACAGTTATGGATTTATCGACCGGTGGTGACATATCAGCGATTCGGCGGGCTATTATTACCTCTAGCTCTTTGCCCATAGGCACGGTGCCCATTTACCAGGCGGGGATTGAGGCGATAGATAGACATGGCGCTATAGTCAGCCTGACTGTTGATGAATTATTTGCCGTGATTGAAGGACATGCCCGGGACGGCGTTGATTTTATAACGGTGCATTGTGGTGTGACCCGGTCAGCCATAGCCCGACTTAAGCAGCAGAGAAGAGTGACTGATGTTGTATCTCGAGGGGGGGCTTTCTTAATAGGCTGGATGCTCCACAATGGGCGCGAAAATCCCCTTTATGAGCACTATGACCGCTTGTTGGAAATAGCCAGAGAGTTTGATGTTACCCTTAGCCTTGGCGACGGGATGCGTCCTGGCAGCCTGGCTGATGCTACCGACCGAGCTCAGGTTGAGGAGTTGCTCACTTTAGGCGAGCTGGTGCAACGGGCTCAGCAAGCTGGGGTTCAGGTAATGGTTGAGGGTCCGGGACACCTACCCCTGAATCAAATTGAGACTAACATTCATTTACAAAAGGCTATCTGCAAAGGGGCTCCTTTTTATGTGCTTGGTCCGCTGGTAACCGATATCGCCGCTGGTTATGACCATATCACTGGGGCTATAGGTGGAGCTATTGCTGCCGCTGCTGGCGCTGATTTTCTGTGCTATGTAACACCAGCCGAGCACCTTTCTCTACCCGGTCCTGAGGATGTGAGACAAGGGGTGATAGCCTCCCGTGTTGCCGCTCATGCTGGTGATATAGTTAAAGGGGTGAAGGGGGCTGAAGAGTGGGATATGAAAATGTCTGTGGCTCGAAAGCAGCTTGATTGGGAAGAACAAGCCAGGCTGTCGTTAGACCCTGAACTGTCTCACCAGGTTCATAGTCGGCATACCACTGCCGGAGCAACTTGCAGTATGTGTGGCGAGTACTGTGCAATGGCATTAATGGAAAAATTTTTAGGCATCTCAGCAACAAGGTGCTAGTGAGCTACTGAGGTTGTAATATTGTGGTGAAATGAGGGAACAAAGCATTTAAAAATGGGTAGTGCATTTAATCTAGGTAAGCTCTTTGGTATACAGCTCAGGCTTCACTATACATGGTTCATAATATTTATTTTTCTAACTATCTCTCTAGTCGCTCCTGAGTGGTCACACTGGCTTTACTGGGTTACGGGCATAGCTACTAGCCTGCTATTTTTTGCCTCAGTAATTGCCCACGAGTTAGCTCATAGCCTTGTGGCTAGGGTTTATAACATCCCAGTGAAGAGCATAACCCTTTTTATCTTTGGTGGTATCGCTCAGATGACCAGGGAGGTTACACACCCTCGTGCTGAGTTTAGGATGGCAGCCGCTGGTCCTGCCTGTAGCCTGGTCATTGGTGGGGTGTTTTTTCTGCTCTGGTGGTTTACTCGAAGCACAGTTGAACCTATAGCTACTATGTTTCAATGGCTGGCTTTCATAAATTTTGGTCTGGCTGTATTTAATATGATTCCAGGGTTCCCTCTAGATGGTGGTCGTGTTTTTCGTTCGGCTCTTTGGCGGGTTACTGGCGACTATAAGCGCTCTACTAGGATTGCCACACGGGTGGGGCAGGGCGTGGGCTACTTATTTATTGTGGGTGGTATTTTGATAATCTTCCTGCGTCCGTTTGGTTTGGATTGGTTTAGTGGTGTGTGGCTAGCCTTTATTGGCTGGTTTTTGGAGAATGCTGCCTCAACCAGTTATCGTCAGGTTCAGTGGCGCGATGCTCTCCGTGGGTTCACTGCTTCCACGGTGATGACCTCTGATAGCCCGGTAGTTCCTTCAAATATCACTATTAGTAACCTGGTTCAGGGCTATGCCTTGTTAAGTGGGCACAACTTTTTTCTGGTAGCTGACGAGGGTAAACTGAGGGGCATTTTGACGTTACAGAATATTAAGTCTGTTCCCCAGCAAAATTGGGGTGTGACTCAGGTAGGGGAGATAATGACCCCCGTTGAAAAGCTAAAGGTAGCCCATCCTGACCAGGATGCGCTGAGCATACTGGAGCAGATGGATGAGAATAATATGAACCAGATGCCTGTGGTGAGTGAGGGCAGGGTTATCGGGCTGGTAGCTCGTGATAACCTGATAAGATTTCTCCGTACCCGCTCCGAATTGAAGATGTAGTCTGCTGCTTGGTGGTTTCTATAGTTATAGTGGTGAATCCTCGTTTAGATAGCTTGTCAGCAGTTACCAGCAGGGCTTCAATGTCGTGATTCAATTGAGTCACCGATACTATTATTGCCGGTGGTGGTGTGTGCTCGGCGGCTAGTGACAGGGCAAGGGTTGCCGGGTGATTTTTAGCTGCTTCTTCTATAGCCTGGAATTCGAAGTTGAGCATACTGAGTAGCCGCTGGGCTGCGTCTGATTTCGTCTGTTTGAGCAGGCTGATATTTCGCCTTAGCTTGCCAATGTCAGGGGGCTGTAAAAACCGATGCGCAAATTCTACCACGGTGATATCCTTTACCAGTGACAGTGTATGTTTTAGTGTTTCCCTGGGGTCAATGACAGCCGCGGTAAGGGTAACCCTCTGGTGGTTATAGGCAGCCAGTGCTGTAGGTATTGCCTCGTGGGTGAGAGTTAATGCCGTGGTTATTAGATTAAAGGCTAGCTTGTCTGCCTCCTCAGCATTAGTGACCGAGAGATTGACCGCTATTATGGCTGCCTGTGCACCAGCCTCAATGTATTCTTTAACTATTATCTGGTTCAATTTTAGGGTATGCTTCCAGTCTATGTGTACTAGCGGATCCCCAGGTTGGTAGATTCGGTTGTCGAAGTATTCCGTGCCCCTTTTTGGCATAAGAACCGCTTTAGGTGGCAGTGTAGTAGCTGCACTAGCCCCAGGTCCTGTCTGCTCCAGATATCTTATTGCCAGCCACTCAGCATAGCTTGCTCTTGGGATTACATGCAGTTCCACCGGCTCGACCACTTGGTTTATCTGGATAAAACCCCAGGGGTCTATGACTGATGCCTGGAGCTGCGGGTGTGACGGACCAGCCAAGGGTGGAGTAATGGTGAGATTTAACTCCATTTTGGCTCCATTCAGGATAAATCTTTGGGGCATGATTTTGACCCAGGAGTCAACCGGGCTAAGTAGGCTATATAGCCTTACGGATGCCTTGCTTACAGGGTACAGGGGAATATCAGCAGTAGTGCCAGCAATAATCCTCTTCTGCATGGCGGGTATATCAAGGGGTAACCTGGGTATGGCGTAAAGAATTCGTATCAGGATAGCCAGCAAATAAAGGATAAGTGTAATGCTGGTAAAGAGCAGGGTAGGGTTATTAATGATAAATGATACTACCAGTATGGCCAGTGTGGAGACAAATAGAGTCTGGGAGATGGTGGTAATGTGTCTGCCCGTGGTAGTATGAGCTGGAGTCAGGTTTTGAGCATTTTGCCTCAGGTTATAGTCGAGAAGGTAGATGACGGGAAGAATGGTTAGCACAGCCAAAATATGAACTATTGTCGGCGAGAGCAGCACAGTGTAGGTTAGGTAGTGAAAGAGTGGTTCCAATGCCAGTGGTAACAGAAAGATAGCAGCTACGATGATAGCTATGTTGAGCCTTGAGTATAATGGACGAAAGGTAATAAATAGCATCACTAATAACAGGATTAGGGACAGGGGTGAATAAGGGAGCGGTGACAGGATGGTGGCTGCTACTAGAGCAAGTAGCAGGTATATTTGACATAATAATTTAGGTAATAATTTAGTCACGGTTCTATTTTTGGATTGTTTTAAGGTTTTTTAACCTACCCTGGGTAACCAGCTTCTATTTTTGGTACTGTAACCTCAGTGGCCACTTGGTTGATGATGGCCTCAGGGGTAATATTCTCCATTTCGGCTTCAGCAGTGATTCGGAGTCGATGGGAAAGGGCAGGAATAAGGAGCGACTTCACATCGTCAGGGATGACAAAATCCCTTCCCTGAATAAAAGCCAGTGCCCTGGACCCTTTGAACAGGGCTATACTGCCTCTGGGGCTGGGACCGATTGACAGGTCTTGATGGCGGCGCAGGTTATCAAGGATGTCAGTAATGTAGTGCCGGATGCTATCGGCAATGTGTACCTTCTTGACCTCCTGTTGAAGCTGGATAATATCCTCAGGTGTAGCTATTACTGAGATATGTGGCTCTGAGATTTCATCAATATCCCTTATAATCTGGTCTTCTTCTTGCCTATCGGGGTAGGCACTCCATACTCGGAACATAAATCGGTCTACCTGAACCTCGCTAAGAGGGGAGGTTCCAGCTCCTCCATAGGGTAACTGACTAGCGATGACAATAAATGGTTGTTCTAGGGGATGGGTTTCCCGCTCAATGGTAACTTGTTGCTCCTGCATAGCCTCGATCAAGGCAGCCTGGGTGCGTGAGGTTGTCCGGTTTAGCTCATCAAACAGAATTACGTTAGCAAAGATGGGGCCAGGCATAAATGTAGAGCTGCCGTCTGGGCGATAAAGGTAGAAGCCGAGAATATCGGCTGGTAGCATATCCGGAGTACCCTGGACTCTCTTGAACTCACCACCAATGACCCGGGCGAAGGTACGGGCGAGGGTAGTTTTGGCAGTGCCGGGGAGACCTTCAATGAGTACATGCCCCTGACTGAGCAAGGCTACCAGGAGTATCTCCTTTATCGCATCTTTGCCTATTACGATCCTAGATACCTCGGCAGTAATATTGCTCAGTATTTCGTGTTTCTTGTCTTTCTCTGTAGTCAATAGTGTCTCCTCTCAGGTGTGTTTATCAGGGGTAAGCTACGCCCCTGACTAAAACTCCCTTAAGTTTTACTCCGGAGTAGGGGAGAGTCAAGGAGAGGGCTCTCTTACATAGCCAATTCCCCCTCTCCGCTAAAGGTGAGGGGGAAACGTAAACAATAAGCCTCATGGGAGTAAACCAACAGGGTGAGATTAATACACAATGCCTAGGCTCTTCTTCTTATTAATCTTCTTCTGCTTTTCCTCTTTCCTCTAATAGCCAGGAAGTAGATAAGCGAGCCAATGATTATAACACCGGCAATAATGCCACCAATAGTCCACCACGTAATCAGTGTGGGTGGCACTGGCGCTGCCTTGACCACAAATGTACCCGATAGGTCATTGATATTCACAGTATAGGTTCCGGCAACGTCCTTGGCTGTGGTGAAGGTTACCTCCTGGCTAGCACCGCCAGCCAGGGTTACCTCTTCGGTAGCAATCACTACTTCATCTATCTTCAGGATTACTTCGTAGCTGCCAGTGAGGTCGCCGGTATTGGTAATAAGGACGCCGATGCTTACCGTTTCACCAATATCAGCCTCAGCTGGTGAGATTCTCAGTGAGCTGGGGGTAAAAGCAGCTGGCGCTGCCTTGACCACAAATGTACCCGATAGGTCATTGATATTCACAGTATAGGTTCCGGCAACGTCCTTGGCTGTGGTGAAGGTTACCTCCTGGCTAGCACCGCCAGCCAGGGTTACCTCTTCGGTAGCAATCACTACTTCATCTATCTTCAGGATTACTTCGTAGCTGCCGGTGAGGTCGCCGGTATTGGTAATAAGGACGCCAATGCTTACCGTTTCACCGGTATCAACCTCAGTAGGAGTTATAATTAGGTCACTGACGGTAAAAGCAGCCGGCGCTGGTGGAGTGATAAAGCCAATAATGGCAAAGGTAGTGAAGTGGTCTACAAAAGCAGTAATCGTGTTATCTGCGGTATTAACAACACCTCCTATCACTACCCACTCCCCAGTTGCCCCATCGCAGTAGGCTAAAGCCAAATCCTCCTCAGCTACATTTTCAGAAATGGCGGCATCCTCATAGTTAAAGGTTAGCACTAGTGGTGGGGTAAAGATAGCCCCATCTGGTTCAAAGCTATAAGGTAGCCCGATAACATAGGCCTCTTCAGGCGGCGGACATACCGGGTCTTCATCAACAACTACTTCTATCTCAGTGAGTGGGTTACCATATTCATCCAGAGCAATGGTGCCATCTGGAATAGTAACGGTAAGGTCACCAGCCTCAGTGGTACCTTCTACCGAGCCCAGCAGTTCACCATCACCGCCAATAGGAACTTCATGCACCTCGCCAGTTATGTCGACCTCTAAAGTAAGTATAACAGGCCCAGGCATTGCTCCACCGCCGCCACCAACACCAGCGGGAGCAGAAAGCGTGAACTCACTGCTGGTCTCGGTGAAGTAGTCGCTATTAGCTTTAAGCCTGACTTGGATTTTGTATTGACCAGACGGCCAGTCTAATGGTGGTGTCCAGGTAACATCATATATTATTGATGTTGTCCCCCCATAGGGTGAGCCGTAGCCGTAGCCATAGCCAAAGTAGTGGTATCCTTGCCCCCCTTCTTCCATATACCCGTAGCCGGAACGGTCGCCGTAATCATACCCCCAGCCAGCGGTAGTGGTTGCCAAAATACTTACCGCGCCACCATGAGGTGAAGTGCCCGACGCTGTCTGCGTGCTGGTGCGCGTGTAAGGCGTGATAGTGGTGGTCAAAGGCAGGTTATCACAGCGAGCTTCATAGGTAGGGCGGTTATCGGATTTGTAAATATATAGTTCAGCGCCGGTTATCGGCAGAAGGTCTACATCATCAACCTTAACTTCTACGGTGAAGTGGTAGGCGATGCCGAGGGTTCCGGTTGGAGGGTTATTAACGTCTACAGTGAGGGCTTTAACTGGTCCGGCGAACCACAATGAGGCAGTAACGGCTAATACTAAAGCCAGTGCCACCACTATCTTATAACGGTTTTTCTGTCTCATATCTTGCCTAGTTAGTGTTTAGGCTATAATAATATAGGGTAATTGTCAATAGTAAAAGGGTATGAAATTTTCATTTATCCTATATTATTATAATGCCAGTTGATTATATTATAGCCATAAATGTGCCAGTTGTCAAGATTTAAATCCCTCTATTTCCCCGTATTGTTATAGGAAAATAGTTTGGTTAAGTGGTTTCGTCCCTCTAAAACTCTTTTTCTCTATGCTTCTTGTGCCATATTGGCATCAGCGTTATGATCAGTACCACTATCACCAGGCCCAGTGTTCCCGCTGGGGTGACAAGGTAACCACGGATGGAGGCCAGTAGGTTCTTACTCTGGTGCAGGGTTGACGGTGGTAGGTGCGATTGGTCAATGAGAAGCCTGGATGGGCCGGTGATGTTTTGAATGAAGTTGTAGTTGTTTTCTATTGTCTCCATGCTGTTGATGAATATGCTTGGGTCGGAGATGAGTACTATTTGACCGCTGGCTAGATTATGGTGGGAGATTACTGGCAATGGGCCGGTGGGCTCATCCGTATCCCATTCCCCATTCCCATTCAGGTCGAGGAAGCTAAATGAGGAGGACAGAGCGAGGGCGTCATCGGCTTCTACATTGGTGAGACATGTGGCGTGATTAAGAATCAGGCTCTCGGTGTCGTTGGTTATGGAATTAGATGTCAGGTGGGAAATCCGGGGAAGCCATTTATTTTTGTAGCTACACAGTGGGTCAAGGAGTACCTGCCCTGAAAACTGTACCTCGAGCTCTAGATATTCTAGAATTTGGTTACCGTAGCCGTAGTCATCGGCTAGAACTATAGTCCCACCTTGAGTGACAAACCTATTTAGCTCGTCAAGTTCAGTAGGGGTGAAATCAAGGTAGGGGATGAGGAGGAGTGTTGACCCTTCAGGCGATGTCGGCAGGTCAGACAGGAATTCCAGAGGCAGAGCTCCGGTAACTGAGCTTATATCTTTGGTACCATTCCAAAACGGGTTCTCGGTTCGGAAGTCCTCGTTTAATGGGAAGAACCATACTACCACGACCAGTATGATGACCAGGGCTATGGTGAGTATCACTAGAAATCTACGCAGCTTCATTATGTAGCTCCTCTTCGATGGCAGCGGCGAGTTGTTCCGCTCTAGCTGCCGAGCTGGGTTTGAGCTTATGGACAGAGTATAGAGCAATCTCAGCAGCGAGGGTTAGCTCAGTAAAAGCTTCGATAGCACCTGGCAGCCGGGGTGTGGTGGCTTTGAGAAACTCCCTAAGGGTGGTATGTGATGCCATAGAAATACCTGTTGCCGTCTCCACTACCGCAAGTCCATTGAGGTAGGCTGAGAGTATTCTACCCTTGATGCCGGTGAATTCATATCTGGGTCTTGATGGCGGGGCAACGGTGGGTAATTCCTGGACTGCAGCTTCGGGGATACCTGTTTCTTCTCGTGGGCTAGGCGCTCTGGTTCTCACTCTGGTGTATAGCAGTATTCCCAGGGAGACGAAGGCAGCTAGCATCAGTCCTATATTTGCCGAGTTTATGGAGAAGACCCCTCTCTTTATCTGGAGCGAAGTATACCACGGTTGGACTGGTTCGATTATTACTGACAATTCCTGAGGACCGATTAAAGACAGGTCAAGAGGTGCCTCTATGGTGGCATCAAAGCTACCGTCAGTGGACGTTTCAACCGTGGTTGAGGACCGACCGAATGTGAGGTTTACCCTAGCATCCTCAACAGGACCAAGGCTATGGTATACCTTACCACTAATCTGGATTACTTTGGGGGTGACAACGAGTTGTGGCGCCTTGATATCGGCTTGTATTGGAAGCTTTGAGATGTTAATTGTCAGGCTTTTCGAGGTGCCGGAATAGCGCTCTCGGGGTATGGTGGTTAGGGTTAGGCTATGTTCTCCAGTTGAAATCTGTGGTGGTGGGGCTATCTGAAGGCTAAACTCACCTTGTATTATCTCTTCGGCCAGTTGTGTATTATCTAAAAGCACCTTAATTGTTCGGTCTACAGTGCCATCAGTTGAGCTAACCTGCCCGCTGATAGTAGCGGGCAGCCCAGGGTGGGCAGTCTCTGGCGCTGTGACTTCAAGGAGGGTAGAGTAGAAACTGGTATTAATTACTGCCGTTGGGCTTTTGCTGGCAAGATAAGTGCCAATGTCATCGTCGGAGGGAGTATATACTGCGTTTAGGGTCATGGTGGAAACATATTTATAAGGAATAGTTATATTGGTAGCATATGAACCGTCAGGCTCAGTAGTGATAACTAGCGGCTCGTTATCACAAAGAAGGCTTAGTTTCCTTTTAGCCAGGGCACTAGTATCAGCGGTAAGTCTACCCGAAGCGATGATGCTATCACCGACGAATACTGAGGCCGGGATAACTCTGAGGCTGAGTTCAGTGGGGATTAGCTCTGCTTGGGTTTGAGTCTCGTATTTCTGCATAAGGCTTTGCCGAAGCTGATCAAGCTCATCAATAAGTTGCCTGAGCCGTTGTTGAATCTCCTCCAGGCGCTGGGAGGCCTCTGAGAGCTGTTTTAGGCTTCTTAGCATTTGGTCGTAGGGCTGTCCGGTCTGTTTTCTAACCTCGATGATAAAATTAGCCAGTCTAGTAACCAGGGAATCGGTTGCTGCCTCAATATCTTCTAGCAGCAATTGGGCGCTATTAAGTGTTGTCTTAGCGGCATCGAGCTTTTGTTTGGCATCACTAATCTGGTAGTGAGAAAGTGAAGCTGATGCTTCATCGAGAAGCAGCTCCAGATTATCCAGAGTGGTGAACAACTGTCGGGAGAGGGTATTGAAACGGTCAATAATATAGCGTAGTTCATCAGGAATATTAGCATATTCTAGCTCGTTGAGCATGCTTTGTGCATCCTGGTATTGGCTAACTGCAGCCAGGTTAAATACATTACCATAGAAGGCGAGTAGTGATACCAAGTCTGGTGAGTCTTGAGCCGCCATCGGGTTCTGGTGAGGGGTATGAGCCGGTTGGGCAAGGATGGAAAAGCAAGGTGAAAGTATTGCCAGCAAAAGTATTATGGGGAGAGCGATAGCCAATCTTTTCATGCTAGTGTCTTGATAACTTGTAGAGATAGAATAAGCAGAAAGCCACCGAACAGCACGGCACTAACGAGATTTAGTCCGCGACGGGCTTTGGTATTGAAGTATACATATAGCTCGGTAACAACAAGGGCTTCTACAATATAGATGGAGTAGTAGACATCAAGTGCGTTTTGTCCCAAAGCAACTAGGATGACGGTAGTTAGCAAGAGTAGAGCAGCAATGGTAAGAATATAGCTATTATATATCTTCACCCCAGAACCTCGAGTTCGATAGAGCATCTTCCTCTAGGGTACTCTTCCTGTTTAATAGTAACTGGTTTATTCCAGGCTTCAGCAGCCACCGAGGCAACTACTGAGGCTAGAGGTCCTCCCAGGCATTGGTGGAACCAGGTAGTTTTGTTTTCAATTCGGGGGTTGTAGATTTCTACACTGATATAATTTTCATGGTGAGTAGCCCTGGTTCTATCGGCTACCCCCAGTATTCCCACGAACAGCGAGGTCAATGCCGATTCAAGCTCGGCTGAGGTGGGACCTGGTGTTGACTCCAGCATACTAGTGGCGGTAGTCCCGACTGTAGTAAGTAGCAGACCAGTATCGTCGGGGCTGGTTCCATATCTAACAATAAGCCGTTGGGGGAGAGGTTTAGTTATCACGGGTGGTGAGGAATTGGTGTGTAGGGGGATAAGAGCCTGCGGTTGGCTATTGGTTATAGATGAGGGGAGGTAGATTGCCTTTGATTTAATTCCCAGTTCTTCCACCAGGGTGGCCAGATTATCAATACCAGTTTGGAGGAGCAGGGCACTGACCTCAGGTGATAGCTTAGGAACAGTCCTCCCCAAAGCGAGGAGAATGAATGATAGGATAAGCATGGAGATACCCAGAGCGGTTAGCCAGGTTATAAGGAGGATAAAGTAGGATGTCAGGGAGAGCAGGCTACCAGCAATTAATAACCCAAGACCGCTCCAAGTATACAGGTTTTTATTTAGCAACTCTATTTCCTTTATAAATGCTTATATAGAGTATATAGCAAGCTACCTGGAAAGTCGATACCCCACTGTAAACGGAAGGAATTTAGAGAATTTAATCAAAAAGACTTGACAAATGGGAGTAATTGTGTTGTAGAATGGTAAAAAGTGGGAGAAGGTGGTAAACTAGGGGTTTAATAGGTTAAAGATGTTTTACGGTGAATTTGAGTATAAGATTGACGAGAAGGGTAGGGTGCCTATCCCACCTAGGTTCAGAGCGGAATTAAAGGATGGAGTGGTATTAACCCCGGGGATAGAGAAGTACATCGCTGCTTACCCACTATCTGAATGGAGAAAACTGGCGTCTACCCTTACCACCGGCCCAACTACCCCCAGCAAATTGAGGAAGCTAAATCGGGCTATTTTCGCAACTGCCTTTAGCCTCAATATTGATGGACAGGGTAGGATTGCCTTGCCTATTCCATTGCGGCAGTATGCCGAGATTGAAGATGAAGTGGTTATAGCTGGGGTCAATAATTATCTTGAGCTATGGGATAAATCCCAGTGGGAATCTGAAAAGGCTATTAGTCAGGAACAAGCCTGGCAAATTATAGAAAGCTTGGAGAGGCATTGATGAGTCTGAGAGCGTCACCGCCCACTCATATCCCGGTTCTTCTCCAGGAGACCATCGAGGCTCTCGCTGTTCAGCCTGGGGGTCGCTATATTGATTGTACCCTTGGGGCTGGGGGTCATGTTGCTGCCATTTTAGAACATAGCTCACCTGGCGGGCAGTTACTGGGCATTGATGCTGACCCAGAAGCGGTAAAAATAGCCGGGGAAAGGCTTAAAGCCCATAGTGGCTCAACTCTTCTTATTAACGAAAACTTTGTTAATCTGCAAGCTATTTGTATTAAGTATGACTTCCATCCGGTACATGGCATCTTGTTTGACCTGGGACTCTCCTCCCTTCAGCTTGATAGTAATGGTCGTGGTTTCAGCTTCCAGCATGATGCATCTTTAGATATGCGCTTGAGTCCTGACCAAGAGGTTACCGCCGCTGATATCGTGAACACCTTCCCCGAGACTGAACTAGCTTACCTTATAAGAACATGTGGTGAGGAAGGCTATAGCCATCAAATAGCCCGTCACATTGTGCAGAAACGCCCCATAAGAACTACCCTTCAGCTAGTTCGGACTATTGAACAAGCTATCGGCGGTAGACGGGGTAAAATCCATCCCGCCACCAAAACCTTTCAGGCACTACGAATTGCGGTTAACCGGGAACTTGAGCACTTAGAATCAGCTCTAAAACAGGCAGTTAGCCTCCTTGGATTTGAAGGTAAGCTGGTCGTCATTAGCTATCACTCTCTGGAAGACCGAATTGTAAAACAGTTTATGCATCAAGAATCAAAGGACTGTATTTGCCCTCCAGGGACACCAACCTGTGTTTGTGGGCATACCGCCAGCTTGAGGTTAATCAACAAGAAGGTTATTACTCCTTCTCTGGCTGAGGTTCAACTTAATCCGCGCAGTCGCAGTGCCAAATTGAGAGCGGCTGAACGCATTATTACTTACGATGAGCAATATAAGACCATTGAAAAGTTGTGTTTTTCAGTGAAGCCGAAAGATAACGGGTGGAGAAAGCCGACATTATTGAAAAGGCTTCAATGGGCTTTCTTAACACCCTAAACAAAATTGGTGAGACTACAAGCAAGATGGAGGTTTAAAAATGTGAGTTAAACATAACTTAGAGTGGTCAGAATCTAGCGAGTAAGGAGGGGATAATAATGACAAAGCAGACTACTTTAGCTTCGATTGATGTTGGTACCACTAAGGTATGCACCACTGTAGCTGAGGTAAATGATGGGGGTGGTATCCGAGTTTTAGGTGTAGGTGTTACTCCGTCCAAGGGGTTACACAAAGGCCTGGTGGTCAATATCAATGATGCCAGAGAATCAATCCGCGAGTCAGTGAGACAGGCGGAACAAGCCAGCAACTATGGGATAGAATCAGCCTATGTTGGTGTAACCGGGCGGCATGTTACCTCACTGAATAATCGGGGGGTAGTAGCTATTACCCGTAATGACCGACTGGTGCGCTCTGATGACTTGAGGCGAGTACTTCAAAGTGCCCAGAGTGTTAAAGTTTCTAGGGATAGAAAGCTGCTCCATGTTATTCCTCGGGGTTACGCTATTGATGGTCAGGCGGGAGTTAAGAACCCAATAGGAATGCACGGCTTCAGACTAGACGTAGAGACACACATTATTACTGCCGCCGTAACTTCCGTCCAGAATCTAGTAAAGTGTATTCGTGGCATTGGCATAGATATTGAAGACCTTATCCTTGAGCCTTTAGCTAGTAGTGAGGCAGTATTAACTGAGGATGAGAAGCAAATGGGTGTTATACTAGCTGATATAGGCGGTGGTACTACAGACGTTGCTGTTTTCAGAGAGGGTAGTATTTGGCACACCTCTATCCTGCCTGTAGCCGGTTACCAACTTACCAGGGATGTGGCTGTTGGTCTGGGACTGCCATTTGATGTGGCTGAGGAGATGAAGAAAAGGTATGGCAGTGTTATGCCTGTTTACGAAGGTAAGGCGGAAACTGCCGGCACAATATCCCAAGATGGACATGGGGCTTCCTATCAAGACCTGTGTGATATCATCAGAGCTCGGGTGGAGGAAATCATAAGGCTTATCCTGCTTGAGCTGCCACGCTCTGAATATGAAACATTAGTCCCCGCTGGCTTGGTACTCACTGGTGGTAGCGCTAACCTTTCTGGCATAGCAGTCTTGGGAAGCGATATACTACAACTCCCGGTAAGGGTAGGTATGCCGACCAATATGCATGGTATCACTGATACCCTTCGTGACCCGGCATATGCCACGAGTGTTGGACTCTTGCTCTGGGGAGCAAAATACAAGAGTACGCATACTTGGCGCTCTCGCGGATTTGGTGCTAAGTTACGGCGTTTGGTTTTCCGAATTAAGAACCTGTTTCGCTAACCATTAATAGGCAGCGAAGAAAAGGAGGAGGAAATGGCAAAAACAAGCTTTGTTCCCAACCCAGCTAAGATTAAAGTTATCGGCCTTGGTGGTGGTGGCTGCAATGCTATAACCCGTATGGTCAGGGAGGAGATTCAGGGTGTGGAGTTCATCGCTATGAATACTGATGCCCAAGCCCTGGGTATTACTGAGGCCCCAACCCGTATCCAGCTCGGAGAGAAGCTTACCAAGGGCTTAGGCGTAGGTGGCGACCATGCCCAAGGTCAGAAAGCAGCCGAGGAAAGCCGTGATGAACTTGGTCAAGTTGTCTCAGGAGCGGATATGGTGTTTCTCACTGGCGGTATGGGTGGTGGTACCGGTACCGGGGCTGCCCCTGTCGTTGCTGAAATAGCTAAGCAGGGTGGAGCCCTTACTATTGCCGTAGTCACCAGACCATTTACCTTTGAGGGTGCCCACCGTTGCCAGGTAGCGGATGAGGGTATTACCCGTCTGTTGAGCAAGGTTGATACTCTCATTATTATCCCTAACGACCGCTTACTTGACCTCTGTGACCAGAAGACAGCAGTGGATAATGCTTTCAAGCTAGCTGATGATGTGCTGCGCCATGGCGTTCAGGCTATCTCTGAGGTTATCACTGTCCCCGGGGTGATTAACCTTGATTTTGCTGATGTCAAGGCAGTGATGAAGGATGCTGGTCCGGCTTGGATGTCCATAGGCATCGGTTCAGGTAAAAACCGAGCTGCAGACGCAGCTAGGGAAGCCCTGGCTAGTCCTTTGTTAGATGTTTCTATTGATGGGTCAAAGGGCGTGTTATTCAATGTTGTTGGTGGTAGTAGTCTCACCCTGGCCGAAGTTAATGAAGCCGCTGAGGTAGTTAAGCAAGCAGTAGACCCCGAGGCGAACATCATTTTTGGGGTGGCTCACGACCCTGGCATGGATAATGAGGTAAGGATTACTTTGATTGCCACCGGGTTTGCTTCCAAGATAGGACTGGCAGGAGTTAGTCGGGAGGACGAATTTACCCAACTCCTTAAGGACTTGAAGAGTGAAGATGAACTAGATGTTCCATCTTTCTTGCGTCGCCCGCTATTTAGCCATCGGCGCCAGGCGATAACTCCGTCGTCTAAACTGGTTAAAACATCGTTACATGCACCAGTTCGCTAAAGCTTTCGGCGGAACCAATCGGCTGGTAAAAAGTCTTGGAACCAGCGTGGAGGCTGTAGGGTGATACGTGCACTACAGCCTTCTTGTTTGATAAATCAAGGCAGGAGGTCGCCTATTAAAGACTCCATACCCAAGATATGCTAAAATGCCTGAGAGGGCAAGATGACGAAGGGAGACCGGCTAAGGAAGATACTTATTCCTCTATTAATCCTACTCTTTGTCATAGCTATTACGGTTGGCATCTTCCTTTATCGAGAAAGGTTAACTGAACTTAGGGGTTATGGCTATCTGGGTGTCTTCATTGTCAGCCTGGCCTTCAATGCTACTGTCATCTTACCCGCCGGCAATATTATACTAATTTCTATTTTCGGTACTGTCTTGCCTTCAGCTACTCTGGTTGGGCTAGCTGGTGGCGTAGGGGCGGCTATAGGCGAGATAACCGGCTATATGGCAGGCTATAGCGGACGAGGTATTGTTGAGAAAAGCGCGACGTACACCAGAGTGGAGGGCTGGGTGAGGCGATGGGGAGCTATAACTATCTTTATCTTGTCATTAGTGCCCTTCGTTTTTGATTTAGCCGGGATAGCCGCTGGTGTCCTCCGCTTCCCCTTTTGGAAGTTTTTTCTTCTATGCTGGTTGGGCAGGACCATACTATATATAGGCGCAGCATGGGTTGGGGTTTGGGGATGGGAGGCGGTACTACGCTTCTTTGGTTAAGTCCGTCCCTTAATTTTCAATAGCAGAGTTGAACCGATAATAAAATAGATAAAACAGGCTAGAAGCATAACCGAGTAGCCCAGGTTAGGGCTATAGGCATTAAAGTGATCAATCACCGGTCCGATGAGGCGTGCCAGAGCGGCACCACCAGCTGTAGCCAGATTGGTTATACCCAGGTAGCGTGCCTCTTCTCCCTTGGCTACCAAATCGGTAGCTAGAGCCCAATTAGTGCTCATAAAAGCTCCAAATGCGATTCCTACAAGAGCACCACAGAGTAGTATCTGTGTGTAGTTGTGTTGAAAGAGGAATATCAGGGCAATCCCTAGTGCACCGAGAAAACCCGAAGCGATGGCGATTGGTCGGCGTCCTATTTTATCTGACAGACGCCCAGTGGGATAGGCCAAAGCTAGCATACCAACAACGACCACAATTGAAAACGTTGCCGTTGCTTCCGCTAGATTGGTTACACCGACAACGTCCCTAAGAAAATATAGAGCAAAGGTCTGCAACGTGGTGAACGCCATCAGGATAAAGAGGCGAGATACCAGAAACCAGATAAAATCGCGATTTGCCCTTATATCAATCTTGAAACTTTTATACAGGGCAGGGAGTAGGGACAATTGAGAGCCGCCAACTCCGGGCCGCTCTTTGACTGTCAGCACGGTGGCAAGCATAGTTCCCAGCAGAATAATAGCCAGCGCACCTAAAGCTAACCACAGCCAGAGGGTCCCCTGACCGGTGGAATAGCGGTCCATAAAGAAGGCTATTGGATATAATAGGGCGACCCCACCTAATATCTCAAGCAAGCTCTTCACCCCTGAGGCTGACCCTCTCTTTCCTTCGGGGACTAGGTCGGGGATAAAAGCCTGGTACGGAGCCTGTGCCGTATTGGAGCTAATTTGTAGCAGGCAATAAATGACGAAAATGATAATATAGCTGCTACTCCAGCCTATCCCGGTCAGAAAAAGGATGGCTAATATAGCGCCGAACAAAATATAGGGTCGTCGGCGCCCCCACCGAAAGCCAGAGCGGTCACTAATCGCCCCGACTATCGGCTGGACTGCCATGGCCAGGACTAAACCGGTAAAGGTGAGAAGACCAAGGTAGGTGTTCTTTAGCGCCTCAGGAGCAAAGTCCAGCAGCCGTAACGGTATAATAATGGTATGCAGGCTACTCCACAGGGCAGCCAGGGCAAAACCAAAGATAGTAATCTTGATGTAGTCAGCAGAGCCAAATCCTTTGAACTTGTCACCTAGGCTAGTATTACTTTCTGCTTTTATCATCTCAATATGGTCAAGAATAGCAGAGGCAGAACCAATAGACAACTTTTTGAGCTGGATAGAATAGGTTATCTGGCATCTTATGGCTGGGGCTGGTTTGGTTTTGCATCAAGCATTGATGTACTACCTTATTGGCAGCATATTAAAAAGCCCTAAAGGATTTCAGGGATAAACGGCTAATGTCTCAAGCCCCGTCGTCTCGGGTAGGCCGAGCATAAGGTTCATATTCTGGATAGCTTGCCCGGCTGCCCCTTTGACTAGATTGTCAATGCAACTGATAACAACGAGCCTGCCTGTCCTGTGGTCAATTGTTGGGTAGATAAGGCAGAGGTTGTTCCCCCAGGTGTGCTTGGTGTGAGGTGGAGTTTCTACTACCTTGACAAAGGGCTCATCCTTATAGAAATCCTGGTAAAGCTGCTTTAGTTCTTTCTCACCCTTTTCACCAGCGGCAACCCTGCCTGAGGCTAGAGAAGCGTAGCCGGTAGTTAATATTCCTCTGGTCATCGGTATCAGATGGGGGACAAAGGTAACTGAGAGTGACTGTCCCGGACCAAGCAGCCTTAGTTCTTGAATAATCTCAGGCAGATGCCTGTGCCCATCTAAAGCATAGGCAGTGGTATCTTCATTAGCTTCTGAATAGTGAGTTTGCAGGCTGAGGGTTCTACCGGCTCCAGATACACCGGACTTGCTATCAAAGATAATGTCAGGTTCAATTAGGCCCTCCTTAACCACTGGAGCTAAAGCCAGAATAGCACCAGTGGGATAGCAACCAGGGTTAGCCACCAGTTGGGCAGAGGTGACCTGAGACCGGTATAGCTCGGTTAGACCGTATACCGCCTGTTTAAGTAGCTGTGGGGCGGGATGAGTAAAACCATACCAGCTCTGGTATTCGTCAGCCTTCTTTAATCTGAAATCAGCGCTAATATCTACTACCTTAACACCGCGGTTGAGCAGTGGTATAACCTCTTTAGCGCTCTCTTTATGTGGCATAGCTGAGAAGGCTAAATCGACTCCCCCTAGCTCAGCTTCAATAGTCAGATCTAGGCTGGCCAGGTGAGGGAAGACTTTACCTATTCTCTGCCCGGCAGCACTCCGCCCGGTAACTGAGGTAAGCTCTACCTGTGGGTGCTGGTAGAGTAGCCTTGCCAGCTCAACGCCAGCATAACCGGTAACATTGATAATGCCCACTTTAGTTTTATTCATTGGTTTTACACCTTTCACAAATTTCTTCTACAGCTGCCAGTTGCTGTCTGGTACCTAGAATAATCAGGCGGTCTTTAGCCTCAATAGTTTCTTCTGGGGGTGGGTTAGTCAACAGTTTGCCACTTTTCTTAGTTATTGCCAAGATGCTAGCTTTAGTACGCTGATGAGTTTCCCCTACTGTCAGACCAACCACCAGTGAGTTTTCGCCTACTGCTATATTTTCTAATTGTACTTCTTGACCACGGCGAGATATTGCCGTATCAATAAAATCGACTAACGCCGGGCGTAGGGCTAATTGCGCCATGCGGCGCGCTCCGATGCTATGTGGGGATATAATACGGTCAGCACCGGCTTTCTTTAGCTTAGTCTCGACTGTGTTATCAGAGGCTCGTGCCTCAATAAACAAATCTGGGCGCAGCCCGCGAGCTGTTAGCGTTATATAGATGCTGTCGGCATCACTGCCGACTGCCGATACCAGTCCACGTGCCTGTTCGATGCCTGCTTCTTTTAACCCTTCATCACTGGTAGCATCAGCAAGTATATGGAGGTAGCCATCTTTCTCAGCGGCAGCGATACGGTCCCGGTCTTCGTCAATAACGACAAAAGGCACACCCTCTTCGGCAAAGATGCGGGCGATTTCTTGTCCTACCTTACCATAGCCACAAATAATAAAGTGTTGCTTCAGTTTTGCGATGTTTGTTTGCATTCGTCGCCTCCCCAATGTAATACCCAAGTGACCTTCTATTATGTACCCGGCTACTACACTTAAAAAATATACTGCTCCGCTAACACCACCTACAATTAGGAAGATGCTGAAAATCCGTCCGGCATTGGTAAGCGGATGAACCTCCTCGTAGCCAACAGTGGTTATGGTTATGATGGTCATATAGAGGGCATCAACAAATGACCAGCTCTCAATAATCATATAGCCAATAATACCAGCTACTATGATGGCAACGAGAACGTATACTCCCCTAAATAATCTTCGTGTCGGGCTCATCTAATTGCCTGTAATCAATTTCAGCCTAGATACTATAGATGCTTGTTTATATTTATTGTAGCATACAGTAACTTGCCAAAGGTAACAAATATGTTTATTATATGTTTTCGATGCAATCTATTGAAAATGCCAGCGGAGCATCAAAGGCGGGTATGGCTAGAGGCAATGTAGGGTCAAGGCGTGGTCAGGCTAATGAACTGCCTGAGATGACCTTAAAAGCTGTTGGTGTCGTCCGAAGTGAAGTTAAGCAACCATTTGTGCAGGACTGTAAGGAAGTTGTCTCCGATATTGTAATTGATAGTAGCCTGACTGAGGCTCTGGATAATCTGGACGGATTTTCCCACATCATAGTTCTCTACTGGATGCACCATGCCGCTACTGGACAGGTGCCGACTAAAGTCCACCCTAAGGGTAGGCAGGAGCTACCCTTAATAGGGCTTTTTGCTACCCGGTCTCCAAACAGACCAAATCCGGTGGGCAAGGCTACGGTCAGGCTGTTGCAACGCCAGGGTAACATATTAAAGGTTAAAGGGCTTGATGCCATTGATGGCTCACCGGTAATTGATATTAAACCCTACATCCCTGGATATGATTCGGCAGTTAATGCTAAAGTACCCTCGTGGATAACCAGTCGGTAAGCCAAACACTACTAAACATTTACCACCAGCTTATGGCTCACTATGGGCCTCAATACTGGTGGCCAGCGCAGGAATCTTTCGAGGTAATTGTCGGTGCCATCCTTACCCAATCAGCCGCCTGGGGTAATGTAGAAAAGGCTATAGCCAATCTAAAATCAGCCAGGGCATTATCACCAAAAGCGCTACGCCGTTTGCCCCTTTCTAAACTTGCTTGGCTTATCCACCCCTGTGGTTACTATAATGCTAAAGCACTAAAGCTTAAGACTTTTGCCCGCTGGCTTGAGGAATACTATAATGACGACCTTGGTACGCTGTTTGCCAGTAATACCGACCTCCTTCGTCAACAGCTTCTTTCTATCTATGGCATTGGGCAGGAGACCGCCGATTCTATAATCCTGTATGCTGCTAACAAGCCAATCTTTGTCATTGATGCTTATACCCGTCGTATCATCAATCGCATTGGTCTGGCACCAGAGGGAAGTAGCTATGCAGCCTATCAGGCTCTTTTTATGCACAATCTACTGGCTGATGCCGGACTGTTCAATGAGTACCACGCTCTACTGGTCCGCCTGGCTAAGGATGTCTGCCGCACCCGCCCCCTTTGCCAACAATGTTGCCTTAGCGGCATCTGCCGTTTCAGCGCAGCCACTTGACAAAAGGTAGAAAAGCTCTTTATAGTGTATGCAAGATGATTGTGTACAAATTAAAGGAGCACAAGCTATGTATGATGCCAGAAAGCATGTCTGTTTTAATCTGGGGCGGGTGATGCGTCGGGTCTATGACTACTACGAGCAGCGGTTATCACCCTTTGGTCTGACTTCGCCGCAGTATTTTGTCTTTAATGCCTTATGGATGGGTGATAGCGTTAGTGTGGGCGAGCTTGGAGAGCGGGTTTCACTGGACAGCTCCACACTCACCGGCATTATCGATAGGATGGAGAGGAGTGGCTATGTCGAGCGCAGGCCAAACCCTGATGACAGGAGGTCGGTGCTGGTGTTCCTCACCGCCAAGGCAAGGGAGCTGGGGCCACGCATCCTAGACTTCGCCGATGAACTGGATGCCAATCTGAGACGACCCTTTTCCCGGGAAGAGATGACCACCTTTGAGCGAGTGCTTAGAGCGCTGGCAGAGAAATCCGATTAGATTGTTTGACCATCTCGGTGAGGAAGGAGAAAATTACCATGTCTGAGCAAGAAGTTTACCGGCGTCTTGTCGACCGGCTAAAGCAATCGTGGTGGGGTCTGCCTGAAGCAGATGAATTGATGCCCTTGATGATGGCCACCTATACCCCTGAAGAGGCCTCTCTGCTGACTGGAATGCCTCCTTCGGCGATGAATCTCGAGGAACTGGCCGAGATGAAACAGATGAACCCAGACGAGTTGGATCGGCGGCTGGATGTGCTGGCCAAGAAGGGACTTGTTTTCCGTACTGTTAGAGGTGAGACCATCCGCTATAGACTAAATGATTCCTTCTTCGTGTATTACCGTAGTGCTTTCTGGCCCGGGCGCACTGACGAGTGGACAAAGGCCGTGGCACCTCTGGTGAACCGATACTACTATCACGGCGGCTTTGACCAGTGTGACTTGACGCATATGAAGAGTCTGCGGGTGCTGCCCATTCAAGAGACAATAGAGGACACCCGGCAAGTTCTACCATATGAAGATGTAGTCAGGCTGCTGGATTCTGTAAATTATTTTACTGTCTCTACTTGCCCCTGCCGACACCGGAAGAACATTGACCCTGACTCTCCCAATTGCAAGTACCCTGGACCGGGAGGCAGTATTGAGGTTTGCCTCCATCTCGGTCGGCTTGGTCAATACATTGTGGAAAACAATTTGGGGCGCGAAATAACCCGTCAGGAAACCGAGGACATTCTCCGCGGGTGCGCCGAGGCCGGGCTAGTGCACGGGGTGTCGAATCATCAGGAAGGAGTGGACACCATCTGTAATTGCTGCCGGGACTGCTGCATACTGTTCGAGGCGTTCCATAAACTGAAGCATGCAGAGGGCATAAGTCCATCCAACTACCTAGTACACAACAATCCGGAGACCTGTATTGGCTGCGGGCTGTGTGTCAGGCGGTGCCCTATGGGTGCGATGCGGCTCGAAGACTCCCTAGGTGCCAAGGGCAGAATTACCATGGTGGCAGCCAAGAATAAGAGTGGTGAGGTGGAGCTCAAGAACAAAACGGGCAAGGTGTCAGTAAATAATCCTGACCTTTGTATTGGTTGTGGCGTCTGCGCCTACAAATGTCCTACACAATCGCTTGTGCTCGAGCGTCGCGAGGTTACCGAAGACCCACCCAAGGATGCACGCGAGTATACAAGGCTGGTCACAGCAGATTTTGCGGCTGCGCAACCGGGACAAAGGAGAGATAAATAGTAGGCGTTACTTAGGTTCATGAGCATTTATCTCCTGTGTGCTTATCCAAGGTAGCCTCCACTCGGAAATTCGTCTGTATTAAATGCGAGTGGATTACGAAACCAAGGAGGTAGGAACCGATGTCGCTAACTGAAGATATAAAAGATTTTGGCCTCGACCTGGGCTACAGCAAGGTGGGCATTACCACCGCCGATACTTTTACCGACTATATTGCTGAGCTTAACTCTAGGTATGAAATGTACGATTGGTACATCAAGGGCGACCTTCAGCCGATAAAAGGCGCTGACCCCAGAAGCATTATGCCCTCGGCCAAGTCTATCATAGCGGTGGTGTATGATGTCTCCAAGGAGTCCTTTCCTGAGAAGCTTGTGGGCAAGATAGGACGGTTCTACCAGGCTAGGTGCTATCTTGCCCGCCGCCACCGTATCAATGGGGCTCGGCGTCAACTGATGCGAGACTTCCTGGAGAAGAGTGGATGTCAGGTAGCGCAACGGCTGACTGTTCCCGAGCGGTTGACAGCAGCCAGAGCCGGCGTCGTTACTTATGGAAAGAATACCTTCGCCTTCGCTGACGGGATAGGGTCGTTCATTCTCATTACTGCCTTTGTCGTCGATACTGAGCTTGACTATGATGAGCCAACCATAGAAGTAAAGTGCCCACCCAAGTGCACGGCCTGTATTGACGCTTGTCCCACCGGCGCCATTTACGAGCCATTGAAGATGGACCCCCGCCGTTGCATCACATTTAACACCTGTATGACCCAGGATGACTATCTTGAAGGTGTCAACAGCTATATACCGTCTGAAATCAGGGAGAAGATGGGCACCTGGATTCACGGTTGCGATATTTGTCAGGAAGTGTGTCCCAGAAACCGGAGAAGATTAAAAGCAAAGCTGCCCCAAAATGAGTTTTTGGTCAAGGTAGCGCAGGATTTTGAGCTCACCAAGCTCCTGAACCTCTCTGACGAGTTCTACACCAAAAGGGTATGGCCGCTGATGTACAACTACATCAGAGAAAAGAAATACTTCCAGAGAAACGCTGCCATTGCCTTGGGGAATATGGGCGACCCCTCGTTTATCCCTGACCTTGCCCAGGCTATGCAAGATTCGGAAGCACTGGTGCGTGGCTATGCTGCTTGGGCTCTAGGCAAGATTGGGGGAAGCCGGTCTCGGCAAATTCTGGAGGCTAGCCTGGTACGGGAGACAGATGAGTCTGCTAAGAAGGAGATTCGAGCGGCTCTTGCTGTTGTCTGAGCCTGAGGTGATTCGCTTCATTTGTGGTTGACATAAAAACCATAGCCTTTATATTACAATAACCCAGAAAGGAAAATATTGTGTGGCGAGGAGCATCGAGAAATTTAAGACCGGATAAAAATTCTGCTTGATAATAAGATAAGTCGTATGTACATTGACAACTCTGGCTTGAAATAATTACACTGTTACTTGGAATTTGTAAATAAAGGAGAAAGAAAATGGTGGAAAAGGGAAAACTCAGAAAGGAAGCCGAAGAAGAG
>CAZFRL010000018.1:0-28666 GCA_964521325.1 uncultured Dehalococcoidales bacterium
AGGGTGGAACATTAACTTGATAGTGGGTGGTAGATTAACCTGAGAAACGACACTTAACCGCTTAACATAAAATACCAGGGCTAAAAAGTAGTCATATACCAAGTTTTCTCTTCTTGCCAAAGTCATACTTCAAGTATATTATATTAAGCCAAGTCACACTTCATAAGGAGGAACATCAGATGGCAAAGGACCCGAGAGAATTATTGAATGACCTGGAAGAAGGAAGAACTGCCCTGGGAAAAGCCGATAGCCAGCGGATGCAAGCATTTTCCAATTTTATACAAACCACCACAAATCCAGGAGCCATTGACTCAAAAACCAAGCACTTAATAGGCTTAGCCATTGGCTTATATACTCACTGTGAATATTGTATTGCTGCCCATACCAATGAAGCTCTCGAAGCCGGGGCTACCCGTGAAGAACTTATAGAAACTGCATTTGTGGCTGCTTCCATGGGCGGAGGCCCGGTTATAGGATACAGCGCTACATTGCTGGTAGATGCCATTAACACATTCGCCCCGGATTACGGGAAATAAAATAGAGCCAAAATAAAACGCCATTTTTCGGGGCAAAAATTTGGGGCGAATTACCTTTTATTGCCTTAGAAGGTAGTAAACCATTCAAAAGAATTTTTAGGGGCTTAAATTTCGATTACAGAGCGTCATTTTTTCTGGGGATTTTGGCTAGACCGGTTGGGCGACTTTGGTAAGGGTCTGGCTGATAACTTTCAGCAGTTTGGTTAGTCCCCATCCCTTTGTTGCTGATATAAGCACCGTATTTCCACTCACCACATTACCCGAGTCGGAAAGATAATTTATGGCTGCTTCCTCATCCCAGCTCCGGTTACTATTTGATAACAAATCAATTTTATTCAGAGCGGTAATCCGGGGTTTGTCCTCAAGGTTGAGGTTGGCAAGAATATCCTCTACTGTCTGACATTGCTCTGGAGCATTATGACAAGTTAAATCAACTATATGGAGGAGCAAGTCGGCTTCGGCTAACTCCTCAAGGGTCGCCCTAAATGCAGTTACAATGGTGGACGGCAACTTTCTGATAAAGCCAACAGTGTCAGTAATCAATACCACACTTTTGTCGGGAAGGGTTAAGCGTCTGGTAGTGGGGTCTAAAGTAGCGAAGAGCTTATCCTCAACAAACACACCAGCATGACTAAGAGCATTTAATACGGTGCTCTTACCGGCATTAGTGTAACCCACCAGAGCTACTATAGGGATACCACTCTTCTTGCGTTTCTGACGGTACAGGGCTCGCTGTTTTCTCACCCGTTCAATCTGCGTCTTCAAATGATGTATTCTCCGGTGAATAAGGCGCCTATCTGTCTCAAGTTGTGATTCGCCGGGACCTCTGGTGCCAATACCACCGCCAAGCCGTTCAAGGTGACTCCACTGCCCGGCAAGACGAGGCAGCAGGTATTGATGCTGAGCCAGTTCTACCTGTAACTGACCTTCACGAGTTCGGGCTCGCTTGGCGAAAATATCTAAAATCAATGTAGCCCGGTCAATTACCTTTACCTGGAGAACCTCTTCCAGGTTTCGTTGCTGTAACGGCGAAAGCTCGTCATCAAAAATTACTACATCATAGTTGGTGCTATCCTTCAAGGATATTAATTCATCCAGCTTGCCTTTGCCCAGATAATGCGTCTTTGACGGCACAGGTAACCGCTGGACAAGTTTCCCCACCACACCAGCCCCAGCCGTGCCAGCCAATTGAGCCAGCTCATCCATAGAGGATTCTACTGCCCACTGAGCAGTGCTTCCTTTGGCTACAACCGCTACCAAAAACGCTCGCTCTGGAGATGTCCGGGTGAGAATTGTGCTTCTAATAGTACCCCCTCATTTCCCGGTAGATAACACTTTATGTAAAATTACTTCTTTGTCCTCAGCCCACTTTTAGTGCTACTCCACTCTGCCAATCGTGACAAACCTTTCGTCAGTCCTGCATCCGGGATTGTTAACGACAACCGTATATAACCCTCACCACTCCTGCCATAACCTATCCCGGGGGTAACTACTACCCCCGCCTCATCCAATAAAGCCGTAGCAAAGCTCACCGAGGTATAGCCTTCGGGAACCTTAGCCCAGACATACAAAGTCGCCTTTGGTGATTTGGTTTCAATCCCGATACGATTCAACATGTCAACAACCAAATCACGACGCTTCTGATAAACGGCATTGTGCTTCTGGATGCAGTCTTGAATTCCAGTCAACGCCTCAATGGCAGCATATTGAATAGCCTGAGGAATACCTGAATCCAGATTAGACTTAATTCGCCTCAGGGCATCAACCATGACAGGATTACCAACCACCATTCCTATTCGCCACCCGGTCATATTATAGCTCTTGGACAGAGAGTGGAATTCCACGCCTACTTCTTTAGCCCCATCTGCCTGCATAAAGCTGACCGGTTGATAACCGTCAAAGGTAACCTCTGAATATGGCCCGTCATGACAGACAGCCAGATTGTGCTGCTGAGCGAATTTAACCACCTTGTTGAAAAAATCAAGGTCAGCCACGGCACCCGTAGGGTTATTTGGATAGTTGAGCCATAAAAGCTTAGCCCTCTTTAGGATATGAGCCGGGATAGAATCCAAATCAGGCAGGAAATCGTTCTGCTCAACAAGTGGCATATAGTAAGGTTCACCGCCAGCCAACATAGTGCTTACCGAGTAAACAGGATAGCCTGGGTCAGGCACTAAGGCGATATCACCGGGGTCAATGAAGCAAAAGGCAATATGACCAATGCCCTCTTTTGCGCCAATAAGGGGTAACACCTCTTTGTCAGCATCCAGGGAAACACCAAAGCGTCTTTCATACCAGCCGGCTATAGCTTGACGCAGTTGGGGTAAACCCTCGCTCTCCGGGTATCGGTGGTTAGCCGGGTCTTGTGCTGCCTGACATAGCCTGTCAATTACATGGGATGGCGTAGGCATATCAGGGTCACCTATACCAAAGCTTACTACATCTTCACCCTTAGCTTTTTTCTCGGCAATCTTTCGGCTAATTTCCACAAAAAGATAAGGTGGCAGATTTTCAACTCGTCTTGATACTTTCACTTGACCATTCTCCAGTAAATACTATTTCAGCCGGACCGCTGAGGAACACCTCCCCTACCCCATCCCACTCCACCTCCAGTATACCACCTGGAAGTTTTATGTCAACTTTATCACTGCCAATATAACCATGTAATCGAGCGGCAACAGCCACGGCACAGGCACCGCTGCCACAGGCCAATGTCTCCCCTGCCCCCCTTTCCCACACCCTAGCCTCTATCTGCTGTGAAGTTGGCACAATGTAGGCTACCTCAAAATTTACCCCTTCGGGAAATACTGATAGTCGCCCTACCTCTGGACCAATCTCAGCCAACGGGAAATCAGATACGGGATACGATAAAAAATAGACAGCGTGAGGGTTACCCATAGAGACAAGGGCAAGCAGTAGTTTCCTGCCCATTATAGTAACTGGACAGTCTAAAATTGGTTTTATGTCAAGTATATCCCCTTCGACCTGCTCTATTATTACCGGAATATCCTTAGCTCCCAATTTTGGTTCACCCATACTAACCTGAATTTTGGCTAGTTTATTACCTGTTTTATAAAGCTTTACCTTTCTTATGCCTGACTTCGTCTCTATTTGAAGTTCCTGAGCTTCAGTATCAGTCAACCTCTTAACTACAACATATTTAACCACACACCTCAACCCGTTACCGCAAGCCTCAGCCTCAAAGCCGTCAGGATTGAAGACACGCATCCGAAAATCAGCCACATCTGAAGGTAATACCAGTAACAAGCCATCAGCGCCAACACCAAAGTGGCGGTTGCATATAGCCAGTGCTATCTGTGACCAATCACGCTGCATATCACTGGTCTCAACCAGTACAAAATCATTCCCAGCACCCTGCACCTTGGTAAAATTCATATTATTCAGCCTTCATAAATCTAGCCACTCGACTTGTGATTTTCAACTCTGCTTCACCCTGTACATCAAACCACTTTATTCTATCATCTTTTAACTTAAACCACATATATTGGTGCCGAACAAATCGGTGGGTTTCAAACTTAATCTGCTGTACAGCAGTGGCCAAGATTAACTCACCCCTAAGAAACATGCCAATTTGCTTGTAGCCTATGCCAGACATAGCTGGCAGATTAAAATCATAACCCATATTCACCAGCTTTTCTACTTCAGCTACCAAGCCCTGCTTTATCATTTCATCAACCCTTGAGTCAATTCTATGATATAGCTCTCTCCTGTCTGTGGTCAAACCGATTATGAGTGTATTAAGGGCTGGTGACTTCTTATGCTGAAGCTGGGAAAAGGGAATCCCCACCTCCCTATATACCTCAAGAGCCCTGATTATGCGACGCACATTTCGCCAGTCAATCCGGTGCGCCGCCACTGGGTCAACCTCCATCAGTTCCTGATAAAGGGCATTTTGGCCAATAGTGGCTGCCCTCTCCTTCAAGCTACGTCTAAATTCAGGGTCAGGCGAAACCTGCGGCACTCCCCAACCTTCCAATACTGACCAGATATACTGTCCACTGCCACCTACTAATAAGGCTAATTTACTACGCTGCTGAATGTCGTTAATAGCCCTGTAGGCTAGCTCTTGATATTGAGCCAGGCTGAAATCTTCATCAGGATTAATTATATTTATCAGATGATGAGGGACAAGAGACAACTCTTTTGGACCTGGCTTAGCTGTGCCAATATCCATATGGCGGTAGACCTGTCGACTATCAGCGCTCACTATCTCGCCACCAAAGGTCTGAGCCAGATGAAGAGCCAGCTTACTTTTACCTATGCCTGTGGGACCAACTATGGCTACCAGACGGTTCATATTACCGCCTAATTTCTGAGGTTTGCCTGACAATGCTTAAGAACTGGTCAGCTTTCAGACTGGCGCCACCGACAAGGCCACCATCTATCTCAGGCTGGCTTATAAATTCAGTAGCATTGGCAGCAGTAACACTGCCACCATAAAGAATACGCACATCCTGGGCAATTCTATTACCATATAGTTTGGCGATATTATGGCGAATGAGCCCGATAGTCTCGTTTGCCTGCTCACCGGTAGCTGCCTTGCCGGTGCCAATAGCCCAGATTGGCTCGTAGGCTATTATCAATCCGCTGGAATAATCTATCCCGGCCAAAGATGACCTTAGTTGTTCGGTGACCACCTCTTCAGTCTTTCCTGCCTCGTTCTCTTCTAACCTCTCCCCGATGCACAAAATAGGCTTCAGTCCAACCTTCAGCGCAGCCCGAATCTTTTTATTAATAATCTCCCCGGTCTCATTAAAATACTGCCTCCGCTCAGAGTGACCGATAATAACAAACTCGCACAATTCAGCCAGCATTAATGGAGAAATCTCGCCGGTATAGGCGCCCTTTTCCTCAAAGTATATATTCTGCGCCCCCAATTTTATTGAGCTTCCCTTAATCAACTCCCCTACCGCAGCCAGGGAAACAAATGGCGGGCAGATTACCTTGTCAACATTATCTATCCCGTCAAGCTCGTGGCGCATTTTGGTAACCAGCTCTACGGCTTCGCTCACCGTAGTATTCATCTTCCAATTGCCAGCAATCATCGGTACACGCATTCTAACCTCCTAAAGGGTAAGAACTGCCGTATCAGGGATATCAGCTACTGTTACTCCAAAGCTATTATATTCCTTGTTTATTAAAGACTCATGTGCTTAAGAATAGGCTCTCGGCATTCCGACCACATGCTGTCCTATATAATTCAAAGCCATCTCCTGTGAAACTGGAGCAAGTCTAATTAAGTTGACTTCTCTCCACCATCTTTCAACATCATATTCCTTGGCATATCCGGAGCCCCCGAAGATTTCCATTGACCAATAAACGGCTTTAATAGCGTTCTCAACGGCTAAGACCTTTGCCATGTTTGCCACTGCCCCAACCTCAGCCGGAGCAGCTTGGTTATCAAATAGTGTAGCCGCCTTGAAATTCAAGAGCTTCGCAGCTTCGAGGGCTGCATAAGCTTCAGCTATAGGAAACTGTAATGCTTGATAGCTCCCAATTGGCACATCACCAAAAACCTTCCTCTGTTTTGAATAATCAACAGCCTTACTTATCGCCAGCCTACCAATGCCTACAGCCGCCGTGGTAAAACTCATTCTTTCCGTATTTAGCGTATCGACCAGCGAATACCATCCCATATCCTGTGGCGGCATGAGAGCACTTTCCGGCAATTCCAAATCATTGATGCCAACATCACATGAACGGCTGAAGTTTATTCCGTGCTTGGGTATATGGCTTACCTCAACGGCCGGGTTTGGCAAGTCTGCCAAAAAAAGGCTCAACCCTCGCGTTTTTTGGGAAGCCTTCTCCTTTGGCGTTGTCCTGGCTACAATCATCATCCCTTTAGCTCTATCAGCCCCACTAATGAATGTCTTATTACCATTTATTATCCATTTGTTACCCTGTTTCTCCGCCCTTGTTTTGGTGTTGAGCGTATTTGACCCCGCATCTGGCTCAGTAAGAGCCATGCAAAATTCAATCTCCCCTTTTGCTATCCCGGGCAGATATTTCTTCATCTGCTCCTGAGTTCCATGTCGTATTATACTTAGGGCACCGAAAACTTCGGTTAGGATAAGATACCATGTACCACCCATCCCACATCCATTTGCAGCTAACTCTTCCATCGCTATGAGTAACTCACTCATTCCCCTCCCGGCTCCACCATATTCCTCAGGAATTATCATGCCAGTAAATCCAGTATCACTTATAACTTTCCAGAACTCGCCACCAAATTCTTCATTCTCCTCTTTTTCTCTCCAGTATTCTGGGCCAAACTGCTTAGCAATTTCTCTTGCGGAGTGAGCTATCATCTTCTGTTCTTCGGTTAAATCAAAATTCATTAGCCTTCCTTCACATATATTCCCCGCTATTCCTTCTTTGTTCTAGCCAAGGAGCGCGCCATTCTGTCCAGCTTAAAGATGGTGGTGAATTCCATATTCTTGCTAATCCATAGCCTCTTCATTATTATGGAATCGGTAAGAGCACCCCTATAGGCTAGGCCACGGAGAAGGGTATTCGGGTCTTCGCAGACCAATACAAAATCGGGAGATTTAACTTGGTTCTCGACGACCCTAAAGTTACCGTTGTCTATCTGGATAGCGAACTCACCACCTCTGGTCTTAACCAGAATGTCACGCTTCCAGCCAGCGATGTCCTTACGGCAACGCTCAGTCCGGCTCATTTCCATAGCGATAGCCTGCAACTTCTTGATAGCAGCCTTGCAAGCAGCTACATCATCATCAGTAGCTGGGGGGAGTTCAGGTTCAATGGCAGCTTCCCAGTTGAGTTGTGACTCCTGAAGACCCTTCTTGGCAATCTGCTTGGGGGGAAGTTCAGAAGTGGCTATACAAAATATATCAGTAATCTCACCGATGCGCTTATCCCTAAAGATAACCTTTACCTCGGTACCTTTCTTGACAATCCCCGGCACCAGTATGCCCGTGGTGGTATAGATGTTGACACTTACAGCCGTGTCGGCTCCATTCAGTATTACCCGTCCTCTGCCAAAGGGAGCCATATGCAAAAACATGGAAGTAGCGAAATAGGTGATGGGTGGAGTACTGTTCATCACTCCCACCTGGTCCACCTCTACCAGCTTTGTAGGAGCAAAGTTACAATCAGGACAGTGGGTTAAGAAGGGAGGCACCCTGACAATGCCACACTTGGTACACTTGCACCCCAAAATTTTCTTCTCGTCCCTTATCGCCAAGAAGAAGGGGGAAAGCTCACCTTTACTACGCTCGTAGAAGGTGAACATAGCATCATTGGCAACCAGGTAGTCTTTATCTCCGATGGTTACTGTTTTCGACTCGACGTCTGGTATAAACTCAGCGGGTATAACTTTCTGTTCAGTCACATCTTCCTCCTTACTCATGCTCCAGAATCAAGCACGTAGTGTATTGGGCAACAGTACTCCCCGTGCCGTGAATCAGAGCTGTTTTAAGCTTTCTATTGATAAGTTCGTTCCTGGCTGACCAACCGGACATTATATTACTGGCACCCACAGCGTGCCCACAATAGATTAGCCCACCGCAAGGGTTGACCAAAAGTTTACCACCAGGAGTCATGATACCATCCTCAATAAGAGAATCAGCCCTGCCCAGAGGTACCAAATCGAATTCTGCCATACTAATCTCCAGTTGATGGACAAAGGCATCGTGAAGCTCAACAATATCTATTGTCTTTACCGGGTCTTTTATACCAGCCATCTCATAAGCCCGATGGGACCCGTAATAATCAGACATAATTCGGGACATTACCTTTTGGTTTTTGCCAGCAAAGGAGTGTTCGTTAGCTTCCCCAACGCCTGTTATCCAGACAATGGGTTTCCCGCTAGCCTTTGATATTGCTTTGGCTGTCTCCTCCTCAGCAAAGATTAAAGCAGCTGCACCCTCAGTGTAGACACATATCTCCAGCTCTTTGAAAGGGTAAACCACCAGCCTGGAGTTCATTACCTCCTCAGGGGTTACCTGGTCAAATTGTCTCTGGGCATAGGGGTTGGTCTTCACCTGCTGGCTGAGCTGCGATGCGATTTGGGCAGTAATCTCTGGCTTCAAATCGCCTGGATGTTCATCCATATAGCCTAGGACTACCTCAGCGTAACTGTCTGAGGCTGACCAGCCTATCTTCTGCTCAAAGAAGCTATCTCCAGACCAGCCAATAGTCTTAATTACCTCTGGTGTGGCTGACATCGATTTAAAGTCGAAGCAATCTGTTGCCTTCTCCACTCCTAAGACCAAAGCTGTTTTGAACCTTCCCGCAGCCAAGTAGGCATGAGCTGCCGACATTGTATAAGCGCCTGTAGCACCCCCATTACTAATTCGTATGCCAAACTTGTTCTGCATGCCAATAATACCTTGCAGCGGGTGTTCGGGAATAGCAGTTCTCTCAAAGATGTCATTATAAATACCGTAAAATACTGAATCCACATCCTTGATAGCAATACCAGCATCCTGTACAGCTTCCCTGGTAGCCATCTGTGCCAACTCATAATAGGTCTTCTCATACCATCTAGCCTTAAAAGGTGTTACTGCTGCTCCCACTATACCAACTCTTTTCACTACGGCCATGACCTCCTTTCATTGATTTAGCGAAACGTCATGCTTCTGTCTTGTTAATTCAAGTTCCACGTATCAAACTTCTTACTGCAATAGCAAGACCACTACACCCAACCACTCGGACTATGAACCATAGATACAAATCTTATAAAGGGAATACCGTGTCTATATCTGAGTTTAGCCCTTTTCCACGGTAATTGTTTTACCAGACCCTTCTACTCCGGATATTACGACCTGTTAAGCACCAAATTTTCTTAGCTTCAGGGCATTAGCCATTGCCAACGGCATAATCTGTATGGCAGGTAATCGCCCTAGCCCCCCGGAAACACAAGCTGACTCAGAAAACTCGCTTACCCTATCCGGACGGCACCATTTAGAATATAGAAGAACAGGTACCGGATGCCAGCTATGTCCTCTGAGCAGGGCTGGTGTTGAATGGTCACCAGTAACCACAATGACATCAGGCTCAATACTTATTAGCTCAGATAGAGCACTATCAACCTGCTCTATAATCCCGACCTTCCTATCAAAGTCACCATCTTCACCAGCCGAATCAGTTCCCTTTATATGTATGAAGAAAAAGTCATAGCTGGCATAGTTCTGCTTTAATGTCCTAAATTCCTCGTTAATACTCATTCCCGTCTTCAAAATCTCCATGCCAACTAACTTAGCCAGTCCCTGATACATAGGGTAGCTGGCAATGGCAACGGGTTTCAATTTATAAATCTCACTAATCGTGGGAAAGTTAGGCTGTTTAGAGAAGCCGCGGAGGAGAACCATATTAGTCGGGTGATGCTCAGCCAGAGCCTTTTTTGCCCGAGCTACAAATTGATTAGCAATACTCGCCGTCTTACCAGCCTCTGGATGTAGAGCAGTAATAATCCTTGGAGCCGCTCCTACCTGCTGAGGGTCCGAATCGTTGATGTCAGAAGCAAGACCATCACCCCGAAATACTACTATGAAACGATGCTCTCTCACCGGACGAACAAAGACTTCAACACCATTTATTACCACCCCATCTAACAACTGGCAAAGTTCAGTGCACTTATCGGTAGAAATGCGACCTGCCCTGCGGTCAGTAACTAACCCTGTTTCATCGACAGTGCAGAAGTTTCCACGAGCAGCTATATCTTCCGGCTGAAGGTCAAAATCTATCCCAAGTGCTTCCAGCACACCTCGACCAATGCTAAAACTGACAGGATTATAACCAAACAAAGCCAGGTGACCTGGGGCACTACCTGGAGTTATTCCTGGGCTTACCGGGTCAATAAGACCACATACGCCTTTAGCCGCCAACTGGTCAAGATTCGGCGTACTAGCTGTCTCTAACTCTGTCCTACCTGTTTCCGGATTGGGCAGTCCGCCTAATCCATCAACAACCAATAGTACAATCTTGGCCGGTGAAGGTATAGCGATTTCCTGTATTAACTTTAGGTTACCCTCTAGAGGCATCCTTTTACTTAGTAGCGCCTCCACCCCTGGTAAGGTTTCCCCACCCAGAAATTTAAGTGAAGCTCCACCACCAGTAGATATAAAAGTCATCTTATCGGCGAGCTTCATCTCAGTTACTACCTCAGCAGTAGAGCCACCTCCAACAACAGTAACAGCACCAAGATTGGCTAAGAGTCTAACCATAGCTCTGGTTCCCTTAGCGAACTGAGGTATCTCATATATGCCCATTGGTCCATTCCAAAAGACCGTTTTGCACCTTCGCAACTCTTTACGGAAGTTTCTAATAGTTTGAGGACCAATATCTACAATCCTCTTATTCTTCGGTATATTCGCTATGGGTACAACTTCGGTTCCAGCTTTAGCGCCAGATTCATCAGCAATAACCACATCAACTGGTAATAGCAAGCGCACACCGTTTCTTGCTGCCCTTTCCATCAACCTGACCACAGTATCCAGCATTTCAACTTCAACCAAGGACTGACCCACCTCATAGGATTTAGCCTTTAAGAAGGTAGCTGCCATACCACCACCAATTAGAAAATAGTCCACCTTACTTATAATATTTTCCAGCATACCCACCTTATCACTTATTTTGGCACCGCCCAGAAGCGCAGCCAAAGGATGAGCTGGATTCCTCAGAACGTGACCTAGAGTTTCAACCTCTTTTTCAAGTAATAGGCCAGCTACTGCCGGCAGATAATTAGTAATCTCTACTATTGAAGCATGAGCCCGGTGAGAAGTGCCGAAGGCATCATTAACATATATATCGGCTAAGCGGGCTAAGGCTTGAGCAAAGGAAGCACTGCCGGTTTCTTCATCGGAGTGAAAGCGAAGATTTTCTAAGAGTAAAACATGCCCACTCTGCAAGCGGGCTACTGAATTCTCTACTTCAGGACCGATACAATCCGTGGCAACTCCCACCTGCTGCCCCAAAATCTGCGACAGACGCTGGGCAACAATAGTCATTCGCAATTTATCAACTACCTTTCCTTTAGGTCGACCCAGGTGAGAAATCAGAATAATCCTCACCCCTCGCTCAATAAGATAGGCGATAGTTGGTAATGCAGCCTGAATACGGCTGTCATCAATTATAGTTCTCATCTTCTTATCTAGAGGAACGTTAAAGTCAACCCTAACCAAAACCCTTTTGCCACTAACCTCTATGTCCCTGACTGTCATCTTATCCATTTTGCCCCTCGAGCATATACAAAATATAAAAATATCAGGTGCAGCTCAGACACCCGATATCGTATCTCGGCTTCCACACTGTATAAACCACATACCCCTACTAATAGACAGATTTAATATGGTATCTCCTCAAGACTAGTCAAAATGGGGCAGCCTTCGCCTTACCCTTGGCCTTTAATAAGGAATTAGAAGCAAGGTCAGGGAATAAAGTTAAGACCCGTCGGGCTATCCCTTTAGCATCAAGACCATACTTAGAACGAAGGATAGCTTGAGTACCTTGTTCGACAAACTCATCAGGAACACCAATGCTCTCTACCTGAATATCAGACACGCCTGATTCTTGAAAAAGCTTGCCTACGCTGCTGCCAAAGCCACCACTTAAAGCATTCTCCTCAACTGTAACCAAGCGTTTAATATAACCAGCCAAGCCTACTATAAGTTTAGAATCCAGTGGCTTGGCAAAACGAGCATTAACTACCGCTGCCTCAATACCGCTTGAAGCTAACTCACCGGCAGCTTCAAGGGCGGGAGCCACAGTAGCTCCTATAGCTAATATGGCTACACCCTCTCCCTCCCTTACTATTTCCCCTTTACCTATAGGAATCTCACGAAGTTCCCTGTCCAGTTCCACCCCTAATCCCGAACCACGCGGGTATCGTATAGCTATAGGATGGGCTGACTTTATTGCTGTGTAAAGTAAATGCTGAAGTTCGTTTTCATCCTTGGGCGCAGATACCACCAGGTTGGGAATTGGTGTTAGATAAGAGATATCAAAGGTGCCTTGATGCGTCTTACCATCGTCGCCAACAATACCGCTACGGTCAATAGCAAAAATAACTGGTAAATCCTGAAGACAGACATCGTGTATAACCTGGTCAAAAGCGCGCTGCAAGAAGGTAGAATATATAGCCACAACAGGAATAAAACCCTGGGTAGCCAGCCCGGCAGCAAAGGTAACAGCATGCTGCTCACAGATTCCGACATCAAACACCCGCTTCGGGAACTCAGCTTTAACAATGTCTAAGCAGTTCCCTTCAGGCATTGCCGGGGTAATCACCACCAGCCTGGGATTGTCACGGGCAAGGCGAAGCACGGTCTGAGCAAATACCTCACTATAAGTTGGTATTGTCTTAGTGGCTACACTTCTAGCTGGCACACCATGAAAGTAAACAGCATCCTCTTCTGCTGGGCGATAGCCTTTACCCTTAGTGGTCACCACATGAACAAAGGTCGGTTTGAGGTGATAATCCCGTGCCTGGACAAGTGTTGATTCGAGTTCACCAATATTATACCCATCAATAGGTCCCATATAGGTGAAGCCGAGCTCCTCCCAAATCGTAGTGGGCATAATCAAGCCTTTAAACCCTCGATTAACCCATTGGCTCGCCTCCCATAGCCTGTTACCTAATGGGAGCGGAGCCAGTAACTGCTTACTTTCCGTCTTGGCTCGATGGTAGCGCTGGTCAAAGCGCACCCTATTCAGCAACTTAGCTAGAGCGCCAACAGTGGGTGAAATTGACATCCCATTATCATTTAGAACTACGATAAGTCTGGAGCCCAGATGGCCTGCTTGATTAAGTGCTTCAAAAGCCATCCCCCCAGTTATAGCGCCATCACCGATGATGGCAATCACATGATAGTCATCACCGGAAAGGTCGCGAGCAATAGCCATGCCAAGGGCAGCCGAGACCGAGGTACTGGCATGACCGGCACCAAATGGGTCATGCTCACTCTCGCCACGACAGGTATAACCGGATAACCCACCATACTGTCGGAGAGAGGCGAAGCGCTGCTTCCTCCCAGTAAGCATTTTATGGGCATAGCTTTGATGCCCTACATCCCATATAAGCTTATCCCGCGGGCTATCAAAAACCCGATGTAAAGCTATAGTAAGCTCAACCACACCCAAGTTAGAAGCTAAATGACCTCCGTGGGTAGAAACTATAGCTACCAATTCTTGTCTGACCTCAGAAGCCAATTGCTTAAGCTCCTGTTGTGTCATTCCTTTCAAATCTGTAGGGCTATCTATTCTATCTAATAATCTCGACATCACTAGCCTGCCCACCACCTAAACTTAAAAACCAACCTCATACTAGCAACGCAGACGAATAATTGTCAAGCTAATGACTAAACAAGTTACTGTCAACTAAAATGATACCGTCTCAAAGCTCAGGCAAGACACCCAAGTAAGTATTGACATCAAGGGACAACCCTGGTATCATCTAAATGATAAAACTTCTCACTTAGCATATGAGATGAGACTCGCAGAGAAAAAATTAGTAGCTACATTGAGGCAGCATGGCTATAAGCTCACCCGACAGCGACAGGTAGTAATAGAAACTATTGCCGCTAGTCAAGACCATCTTACACCTACTGCCATATATGAGAAGGTGCACCAAAACCAGCCTGATATTGGTTTGGCAACCGTTTATCGCACTCTTAACATGCTTGCCGAGCTAAAACTTATCTGTGAGCTTCACGCTGGAGGTAGCTGCCATAGCTACACAATTAGCGCCCCAGGGCATCATCACCACCTGATTTGCTCCAACTGCGGTAAGGTTGCTGATTTCACCGGCTATAGCCTTAGTAAACTGGAGCGAAGGCTATCCCAAGAGACCGGTTTTCATATTCAAGGTCATCTGCTTGAGTTTATCGGGCTTTGCCAAGCCTGCCAGAAAGAAACAACGTAGAATTTAACAAGCACTGTCTAAATATGACTTCTTCGATTTTATGAGAAATGCTCAGACGAATAGTGACTGAACTCAAAGAGCATGCCCCGTTCACCGCTGTGGGGGCCGTTACCGGGATTATTATCATGGTTATCGTAGTCTTTGGTAACGTTCCTTCTGGAATCTCCCACACTATTTTTTATACCTTGCATCCGATCCATGTTGTACTGAGTGCTCTTGTAACCACATCTATGTATAAAAAACATAGTAATAGCAAAATCTGGGTGGCGATTTTAATCGGTTATACCGGCTCCATTGGCATAGCTACAATAAGTGATGTCATAGTACCTTATTGGGGAGCAGCCTTACTTAATATAAACATGGAGTTCCATATCCCGTTTATCGAAGAGTGGTGGCTTATAAACCCTCCAGCACTAATCGGTATTGCAATCGGTTACTGGAGACCTACCACCAAATTCCCGCACTCAGGGCACGTGTTGTTAAGTACTTGGGCATCGTTATTCTACTTTACCGCCTTCGGTATAGCCTATTGGATTCCCTTACTTCCTTTCATTTTCCTCTTTTTATTCCTTGCTGTCTGGATTCCCTGCTGTCTAAGCGATATAGTGTTTCCTCTTCTATTCACAAGAAAGGTTGCCACCTCTGAGCATATACCGTATAATCAGTAATATCCATAATACTGGCACTGTCACTAACCTACCATAGGGAGTTACCTATGAACCTTTCGATTCAACTAGCGCCCAAACACCAGACAGGCTTGCTGCTGGCTAACCCGGTGATGACGGCTGCTGGCACCTTTGGCTACGGGACCGAGTATAGTCAGATATTTGATATTGAGAAGCTAGGAGCTATTGTATGTAAGGGAACCACCCTCGAACCTAGAGATGGAAATCCACAGCCGCGGTTAGCTGAAACAGCTTCTGGTTTACTCAATTCAATCGGGTTACAGAATATTGGCGTTAATGCCGTAATTAAACAGAAGGCGCCACTATGGGCGAGCTGGCGCGTGTCCGTTATTGTAAATATTGCCGGTGAAACCGTCAGCGATTACGCTCAACTAGCCAATCAACTGGATGGAGTAGCTGGAATTAGTGCCATTGAAGTAAACATCAGCTGTCCTAATATTAAGGCTGGGGGGGCTGAGTTTGGGGCAAATCCCAAATCAGCCGCCGAGGTAACAGCCTCTGTCAAAGCAGCTACCTCCCTGCCGATATTGGTCAAGCTAACCTCAAACAACAGTAATATAGTTAAGGTAGCCATGGCTGTGGCTGAAGCTGGAGCCGATGCCATATCTTTAATCAATACCCTTAAAGGTATGGCTATTGACATTACCAAACGCAGACCCCGGTTAGGCAATATTACCGGTGGGCTATCTGGACCAGCCATAAAGCCAGTGGCATTATATATGGTATACGAGGTGGCTGGTGCCGTAGAATTGCCCATCATTGGCTGCGGGGGTGTCGCCACTGGCAGTGATGCTATAGAGTTCATCATGGCTGGAGCCAGTGCTGTTCAAGTAGGTACGGCTAACTTTACTAACCCTCGCGCTCCGCTTGATGTCCTAGAAGGAATAGAACAATTTATGAAAAAAGAGGGAATAAATAATCTAGCTGACCTTATCGGTGCTGCTCAGCGCCAATCAGATTAAACTGCTAAAATAAGAAGGGCAAAAGACCAAAGGTTCAAACAAAGGAGTAACCGATGACTTCACATAGCCAACATGATATTAAAGACCCGGCACTAGCTGAAGCCGGCAGGCAGCGAATAGAATGGGCTGCCCGAGAGATGCCGGTGGTAAAACAAATCAGGGAGAGGTTCACTACCGAGAAGCCATTGAAGGATATCCGAATTTCAGCCTGCCTCCACATTACCAGCGAAACGGCAAACCTGGCTGTAACTTTAAAGGAGGGTGGAGCTAACGTTATTCTATGTGCTTCTAATCCGCTTAGCACTCAGGATGATGTCGCTGCCGCCCTGGTAGAATATGATATTCCCACTAATGCCATCAAGGGAGAGAACGAGGAGACTTATTATAAGCATATCAATACCGCCCTAGACAATAAACCCCAGCTTACTGTAGATGATGGCGCTGACCTGGTTACTACTCTTCACACCAAGCGAATTGACTTAATTAAAAATGTCTTAGGCGGTACCGAGGAGACCACCACCGGCGTCATCAGGCTACGCAGTCTGGAGAAAGCAGGAAAGCTAAAGTATCCCATAATTGCAGTGAATGATGCCCAAACCAAGTATCTCTTTGACAACCGCTATGGTACTGGGCAGAGTACCATTGACGGCATCACCCGTGCCACCAATATCCTGTGGGCAGGTAAAAAGGTAGTGGTTTGCGGCTATGGCTGGTGCGGACACGGCATAACTTTAAGAGCCAAGGGGTTGGGTTCCCAGGTGATTGTGACCGAGGTAGAGCCACTGCGTGCTCTGGAAGCAGTTATGGATGGCTATCAGGTTATGCCGCTAATAGAAGCTGCCAAGGTGGGTGATATTTTCATCACCATCGCCGGGGATAAAAATGTTATTGATAAAGCCCATCTTCAGGTGATGAAGGACGGTGCCATCTTAGCCAATAGCGGACATTTCAACGTAGAGATTAACATCCCGGCTCTAGAAAGCCTGTCCCGTAGTAAGCGACGAATACGACCCTTCGTTGACGAGTATACCTTGGACGATGGTCGCCACCTGTATCTACTAGGTGAGGGGAGATTGATCAACCTGGCTGCCGCTGAAGGGCATCCAGCTAATGTTATGGACATGAGCTTTGCCAACCAGTCACTCTGCCTGGAGTATATAGTGAAAAATAAGGGGAGGCTTAAACCTAAAGTCTATCCTGTGCCCGAAGAAATCGATAAACAGGTAGCGCGGTTAAAGCTTAAATCTACGGGCGTTAATATTGATAGCCTAACCCCAGAGCAGAAAGAATACCTGACCAGTTGGCAAGAAGGGACATAGAAAGGAAAAAGAAAATGACTAACACTTTTACTAGTTCGCCAGTTTACATGCTGACATCAGAGTCGGTTACCGAGGGGCATCCGGATAAGCTATGTGACCAGATATCAGATGCTATTCTGGATACCATCCTGACTAAAGACCCGTATGCCAGGGTAGCCTGTGAGACAGCGGTAACCAACGGCTTGATAATTGTCATGGGTGAGATTACCACCGATTGTTATGTGGAAATCCCTCATATAGTGCGGGAAGTGGTTCGTGATATAGGCTATACCCATCCCGAATACGGCTTCGAATATCAATCTTGTGGAGTGATGGTTTCCATTAAGGAACAATCCAGCGATATTGCTATGGGAGTAGATAAATCGTTAGAGGTTAAGACAAGTTCAACTAGTAATAACCTTGATAAAATTGGCGCTGGAGACCAGGGAATGATGGTTGGCTTTGCCTGTTCAGAGACGCCTGAACTTATGCCCCTACCCATTTCACTGGCACACAAGCTGTGCCGGCGTCTGGCTCAGGTTAGAAAAGATAATATCCTGCCCTACCTTCGCCCTGATGGAAAATCACAGGTAACTGTAGAATATCATAAGGGCGTTCCCAAACGAATAGATAGTATAGTGATTGGAGCCCAGCATAATCCTGATGTCAGCCGAGATCAGATTGAGCATGACATTATTGAGCAAGTAATCAAGGCTGTTATCCCAGCTTCAATAATGGATGATAAAACCAAATATTATGTCAACGCGACTGGCCGGTTTGCAATTGGCGGACCGGTATCCGACACTGGTTTCACGGGTCGCAAGATTCTGGTTGATACCTACGGCGGCATTGCCCGTCACGGTGGTGGTGCCTTCTCCGGTAAAGACCCAACCAAGGTTGACCGTTCAGCGACCTATATGGCTCGCTACATAGCCAAGAACATTGTGGCTGCCGGGCTAGCCGAGCGACTGGAGCTTCAGATTTCCTACTCTATCGGCGTTGCCCGCCCACTCGCAGTCTCTTTTGAAACCTTTGGCACAGCCAAAGTTGACCAGGGCGTCATACTTGAGCTGATTAATAAGCACTTTGACCTAAGACCCGAAGCCATTATCCGAACTCTTAATCTCCGCCGTCCCATATATAGAGCTACTGCTGCCTATGGTCACTTCGGTCGAGACGACCTTGACCTCCCCTGGGAAAAGACAGACAAAGCCGAAATTCTGAAAAAAGAGGCATTAGCTAAACAATAACTTAGTGATAAAGGGAGCCTGGGAGAGGTTACGCCCCTGCAAAAACTATTTCTCCCTCCTCCCCTTTTGGTCAGTCATATATTACGGCGCCTTTATACTCTAGCAATTTCCTGAAATTTTGTTTTAACTCGGAGACAATTACGGCACCCTTAAAATTCAAGGGAATTGGCGCCAACTGGACATAGTCAGGTCGAGCACCTTTTGAAACCCGATTACCGGCTTTTTCCATAAAACTAGCCTCCAATTGCGGTCTCATATCGGCTACTTCCTGGCTGAGCTCAATGGTCACACAGCATTTGTCTTCATGTTCGCTTTCCACTCGAAGACCTACCACAGCTAACTTAAACTGTTCGGCTTTCAGGTGGAAGTCTTCTATCAGCACCTGGCTTAGCTCAGCGGCAACCTGCTCGTAGGCGTAATTGGCACCACCCCGAATAAGGAGTGCCGAATCTCGAGACATCCAGTAGTAATCCAGCTGCCCGTCTTTCTCGTTCTTCAAGGCAAAGACGATATCTCTAAGACCGGTGTACCATCCTTCCCTGAAAGCGCCCCTGGTAGCTTCAGCATCACCCACATAGTAGCTCATAACATTGGCGCCCTGGGTAATAAGATAACCAGGCTCACCAATTTCACAGGGACGAAAGTAATCGTTGCTCTCGGGGTCGATAGCCTTAACTAACCTAGCCCGGGTGAAGGGAAAGTGCTCTCGACCAATATAATAGCCGACTGTTGCCTCACCTTTATAGCGGTGTGACCAGCCGGCTTCAAACACCTTCATCAATTCGTCAGGCGCCATCGTTGCTGGGGTAGCCATCACCTCGAGACAGGTCTCAGTTGAGCCAAAGCGTACATGTGGTAGGCGATTACTAAAATTGAGTATGCGCTTTACTGTTGTTGGTCCCACCGGTGCTGAGCCTATCAGAATGTCCGTTTGACTCAGTGCCTTTTTGATTTCAGCCTTCTTGATTGGCGGTTTTGACTCAGCAGATAGAGCTTCCAGGAAATCAATATGCCGGGGGACTACGGAGGTAACAAGCAAGTCCCTCTTCTGGCTGGCAACCTCGGCGAGTATCTTCCAGTAAGCTGTTGTATAACGTTGTAACAGGTGTACTACAGTGTCACTACGCCGCATGCCCCAATCTAATAATGCTGACGAATTAGCATGGTGTAAAGGGTTAACCAATAATAAGTCCAGTTGTGTGGTTTTTGACATCCCAAAATATTGCTCAAAGGTAAGCCTGCTAGCCAAATAGCTTCGGTGTGATAAGCTAACACCTTTGGGTTTACCCGTGGTACCGGAGGTAAAAATAACCATTCGTTCATCATCATAACTGAGTGGCAGGCAAACCACCGGGCTAGTAGCTTGATACTCCTCAACTTTTCTGGCTTCAAGAAACGACATATTCAGTAAGTTGGGCTTCATCTCCTTCACCCTATGAGCAAAACCATCATCATAGAGCATTAGTTTGGCTTCTGTTACCTCAACCTTATAACAAACAGTTTCATTACTGTCCGCCTGCCAGTTAACGGTAACTGGAACACACCCAACCAGGACAGCGGCAAGCCTGAACACTAAATCATATAAGTTATTATAAGAAAAACAATGAACTACCCGGTCACCTTTTGATAGTCCCTGCTCAGTGAGATATGCAGCCCCTGAATAGGCTAAATCCCAAAACTCTCCTCTGGTTAGGGTACGCTTCTGTATATTCCTTTCATCAAAGGTGCGATAATCCAGGAAAGGCTGCGAGCGCTCCTCAAAGGCTGTTCGATACTCATCTCCCAGAGAGGAAAAAGAGCTTAAGGAAGTAACGGAAATTCCTGTAGTCAAGTCATATAGATTCTTTTTATGCTCAATCATAAGCCATTACCTCACCCCTAACAGATGCCCCTTTTCCATTTGTTGCCTTAGATGGATTCGAAAAAGTCTCCTTCGCACGAGATTATATAGCTTCTCGATTGTTGTAGCAACACATTCTAGTGATGTAAGAAACGGAGGACATTTTACGCACGACTGATGATATGTAGTATAATGTAAGTGGGAAATAGCTAGAGTGGCTGCTGAGTCGATTGCTAGAGCTGAGCAAATAGCCAAGAACGCTATGCAACTGGCTGAGTTACTAAACTTAGCGCTTATGGACGCGGTTGTTGCCGTAGAGAAAAGACTTTCTGGGAAAGCTGCAGCTATAGAGCGCACCCTAAAAGAAAAGTAAATAAGTATAGTTAATAAGCTGGGACTGAGGCATATTCAACGCGGGTGTGAGGGTGAACCGTAGTGCTTAAACTTCAGGCAGCCCATATCCTAAAGTGGGTAGCCTTTTCCTGTTTGGTTATGTGTCTTCCACAGATACTCAGATATTGAATAATCCGCCCATTTGTTGGATGTTTATGCGTCGTAGCCATCTAGCAGCAACGAGTTATTGACTCTTCCCACTTACGATGTTACCATCTAACTGATGATTGATTGAAATTCAGGGCAAAAGGTCAACCGTTAATTATGCCAAAGGAGGTGAAAACCAGTGGATGTAGTGGAAAATCTAGCTAAGACAACTCTCGGGGAAATTGAAAAGGTACTTAGCACCAAAACTGTAGTTGGGGAGCCAATAACTATTGAAGGTATGACCCTGATTCCCCTGATAAGCGTTGGATTTGGTTTTGGTGCCGGCGGTGCTGAGGGTAAGGGAGAGGCTAAACAAAAAGGGGAGGGCGCTGGAGGCGGCACTGGTGGTGGTGCCGGGGTAAGGCCTATCGCCGTGGTCATCATCGATAAGGAGGGGGTGAGGATAGAACCCATCAAAGGAGGTATAGCAACCGCAATAGAAAGTATAGGTGAGATACTACCTCGGATGATGGAAAAATTTATGGAGAAGTGGGAGAAACGGAAAAAGGAAGGATAGCAGCAGTTGTGGGCTGTCATTACTGTATGTAGCCTCGTTGTGCTCATCATCCTTATTCTGTGCGTGCCGCTTGATGTGTTGCTGCATATCGATGTCTACGGCAGGCCGAAGTTTAGTATGAGGCTGGAATGGCTCTTCGGCCTGGTTAGTAAAGAAGTAAGGAGAAGAAAGAAGAAGCCCGAAGAGAAAAAGAAGGCGGTTGAAGATAAGCCCAAGTTCATTAGGTGGCGGAAAAGAGCTCAAGATATATTTGAAATCCTGCAGACCAAAGGTCTACTAAGTCAACTCAAGCCGTTACTGAGAGATATCCTTTCTCGTCTTAGGATTAGAAAACTCGAAGCAAACTTCAGGGTAGGACTTGATAACCCGGCTGATACCGGACTTCTCTTTGCCTTTATCGGGCCAGCTACCGTCCTCCTCAATTATTCTTTCCCCTACCGAATAAGGGTGCAACCCTCTTATGATAAGGCTGTCTTCGAAGGCTATTTACATGGAACGGTGAGGCTGCGGCCTATCCAACTGGTTCCATCTTTCATACGATTTGCCTTCTCGTTAGCTGCAATGAGACTCCTGAAGAAACTGGTTTTAACCAAATGGAAAAGAAAGAAATAGCAATCGACAATCCGGTAGCAGTCGTTGGGCTAACGCTAATCCCGGTGGTACAGGTTTCACTGAACTATTGGCGTGCTAACAGCGCTACTTCATTTTTTGGTGTCAAGCAACCAGTTGCTGTTATCGTCGTCTCCCCATCGGCAAAGAGAGCATTTAGAATAACTGGAGAGGAAATCTCCCTGGACCAGCTCATACAAGAAGCCCCCGTTGTAAAAGAAACACTGGAAAGGCTCTAGCTTTTACCCCACACTTGAACCGATGGGCACTCACCCAAATACCAACTGAATGAGCGCCACCTCCTTGACATGACTGGGTTAGATTGTTAAACTGTCGTTGCTAATAGTATCGGACTTTGAGCATTTCGCTATTAGTTTGCCACTTGGGGAGCTTTATTGACAGAAAAAACACCCATAAATAGCCTTTCGTCATCAGAATCTTTGAGGAGAGGTCTTGTTCAAGTTTTCACTGGTGATGGCAAGGGTAAGACTACAGCCGCCCTAGGGACAGTAATCCGAGCCCTGGGTCATGGGCTGAGAGTATACATTGTTTTCTTTATGAAAGGTGATTACCCCTACGGTGAACGAAGTATCCTGTCTAAGCTACCTAATGTTAGTATAGCTAGCTTTGGGTTTAGAGCTTTCACTGACCCGGCAAATGTTAAGCCGGAGGAAAAAGAGCAGGCAAAACAGGCGTTAGCTGCTGCCCGTGAGGCTATGCTCAGTGGTAGCTATGACCTGGTGGTACTGGATGAGGTAAACATAGCTGTAGCCTGGAAACTGGTTGAACTGGATGAGGTAATTAAGCTTATTAGTGATAAGCCCCAGCACATGGAGCTTATCCTTACCGGTCGCTATGCTGATAAAGAGCTAGTTAAGATGGCCGACTTGGTCACTGAGATGCTAAAGATTAAGCATCCCTATAATGAAGGGATAAAGGCGCGAGCCGGGATTGAGTATTAACCAAACACTATAAAGGGAGGTGAATATGAGCATCACACTGAGTGTAATTAAGGCTGATATTGGAGGTTATGTGGGACATTCTGAGTCTCACCCTGATATTATAGCTAAAGCTGGTGAGTGCCTGGCTAAAGCTAAAAAGGACGGATTGTTAGTCGACTACCATGTAACCAAATGTGGGGATGACCTGCAACTAATTATGACCCACCAGCAGGGAGAGAACAACGAAAAAATCCATAAATTGGCCTGGAATACCTTTGTTGACTGCACTGAGATAGCTAAAAACTTAAAGCTTCACGGTGCTGGGCAAGATTTGTTATCTGATGCCTTCGCCGGCAATGTCAAAGGGATGGGCCCCGGGGTAGCCGAGATGGAATTCGAGGAGCGAGGGGCTGAGACTATTATTATTTTCATGGCTGATAAGACCTCATCAGGGGCATGGAATCTACCACTATATAGGATATTTGCTGACCCATTTAATACCATCGGGCTGGTTATTGCCTCTAATATGCACAATGGCTTCACCTTTGAGGTACATGATGTAAAGGAACATAAAAAGATAACCTTTAATACCCCCGAGGAAATCTATGACCTGCTAGTATTTATCGGCGCTCCCTCACGCTATATGATAAAGGCTGTCTATCATCGGGATACTAATGATATAGCAGCGTCATCTTCTACCCAGCGGCTGTCTATGATTGCTGGTCGGTATGTAGGTAAAGATGACCCGGTGTGTATTGTTCGCTCCCAAGGGCATTTCCCAGCAGTTGGGGAGGTATTAGAACCCTTCACTTTACCCTTACTTGTAGAAGGCTGGATGAGAGGCTCACACCATGGTCCCCTTATGCCAGTATCCATTAAGGATAGCACCCCGACCCGCTTTGATGGACCACCCAGGGTGACATCCGCAGGCTTTCAACTTTCAGCAGGTAAGCTAGTAGGACCCCGTGATATGTTCGCTGACAAGTCATTTGATAATGCCCGCCAGCAGGCAAATGACGTTGCTGATTTTATGCGGCGTCACGGTCCCTTTGAACCCCACCGCCTGCCACTGGAGGAGATGGAATATACTACCATGCCTCAGGTAATGAAAAAATTAGAGGGAAGGTTCACCGACCTTGACTAATTTAATTGGCACGGTTATCATTCTGTAATCAAGGGCGCAACGGGACTCTACAATAATTTAAATAGGAGTTGGGCAAATGGCAATTTATATTATGCTTACCACCTTAACTGACGAAGGAAGAAAGACTCTAAAAGCAAATCCAAAGAGAATCAAAGAGGTTAATAAGGAAGTCGAAGCCATGGGAGTCAAGATACTAAACCAGTATTCTGTTCTGGGTCCATACGATTTTGTAAACATCTTGGAAGCCCGGGACAACAAGGCTATATCTAAAGTAGCTATAGAATTGGGCTCACGAGGCACACTTCAAACCCTGACCATGGCTGCCATGACTGTCGATGAACTTATCAGTAATCTATAAAATAATTGCTTATCTGGGGTCCCGTTGCGCAATAAGTTACTCATAGCGACCAACAATCAAGGCAAGGTGCGTGAGTATAGAAGTCTGCTCCAAGCTCTCCCCTTCGAGCTTGTTACCCTGGCTGAACTGGATATCGTCACTACAGTTAGTGAGGTAGGTGAGAGCCTGGAAGAGAATGCCAAGATGAAAGCAACAGTTTTAGCTGCTAAGAGCCAGCTACTAGCTCTAGCCGATGATTCAGGGCTGGAGGTTGATGCTTTAGGTGGTGAACCTGGTTGGCTCTCAGCCCGATACGCCGGTGAAGGTGCTTCAGATAGGGATAGGGTTAATTATCTATTAGCCAGACTTACAGGTATACCCTGGGAGCAGCGGACGGCTCACTTCAAGTGTGTTATCGCTATAGCCACTTCCTATGGTAAAATAGAGTTATGTACCGGTGAGTGTGGAGGGTTTATAACTTTTGAACCTAGAGGGGAGCAGGGCTTTGGCTACGACCCCGTGTTCTATCTGCCTCAAATGAATAAAACAATGGCTGAATTATCTCTGGAAGAAAAAAATCAGGTTAGTCATCGGGGGCAGGCAGCCAGAAAAGTATATCAGGCGTTAGAGAGATTAAAGAGCAGCCAACATACCGGACAGAACTATTAAACCCTAAAGGGGGAAATATTATCTATGACTGGACTTTCCGATTCTTTCCAGCGGCCAATAAATTACCTGCGTATCTCGGTAACTGACCGCTGCAATTTACGCTGTATCTATTGTATGCCACCTGAGGGTGTTAGCTTGATACACCATGAGGATGTTCTTTCTTACGAAGAAATTTATACTATCGTGCAAGCTGCCGCCGAGCTGGGTATAAATAAGGTAAGGATTACCGGTGGTGAACCTCTGGTGAGGTTAGGACTACCTAAATTAATCCAGATGCTGGCACACATAGACACCATAGATGATATTTCTCTAACTACAAATGGCACTCTGCTTAGCGGCTATGCTGCTGAGCTTAAGCAGGCTGGCTTACAGCGAGTTAATGTAAGCCTGGACACTCTTAAGCCGGACAAATTTAAGTATATCACCCGCAGTGATGGCAATCTCAGCGATGTGCTAGACGGGATTGAGGCCGCCAGGTCGGTGGGGCTTAATCCAGTTAAGATTAATATGGTGGTTATGGCCGGTATTAATGATGATGAACTCCTGGATTTTGCCACCAAGACTATTAAAGATGAGTGGCATGTGCGCTTTATTGAGCTTATGCCCTTTGCCAGCAAGGATGCTACTGCCTCACAATTTGTTTCAGTCAGTGACATGAGAAAACACTTTGAGCCTCTGGGGAAATTAGAGCCTTGCTTGCCCAGTGTAGGTAATGGGCCAGCCAAGTATTTTCGTTTTCCTCACGCCAAGGGCACTATTGGCTTTATTACACCAGTTAGTGAGCATTTCTGCTCCCGTTGCAATCGGATACGGCTCACTTCTGATGGTAAGCTCCGCCCCTGTCTATTAGCCGAGGATGAAATAGACCTGAGGCAGCCCTTGCGCAGTGGCATCTCCTCAGCCGGGCTAAAACAATTAATTCAGGAGGCAGTTGCCAGCAAGCCATTACGACACCACCTAGCCGAGGGTTATATACCTAATGACCGGTCCTTCTCTCAAGTAGGCGGGTAAAAGATGATTGAGATATATACTGACGGGGCCTATAACCCAGTTCTACAGCAGGGAGGCTGGGGAGCTGTTATCGCTGAAGATGGTCAAAAGCGTATTTTCTCAGGCATGGTCAGGCACACCACTAGTAACCGCATGGAGATTACTGCCGCCCTAGAAGGCATCTCGCATATTCCACAGGGCTCAGCGGTGGTTATATATACAGATAGTCAATATCTCTTTGGCTGTATGGCTAAAGGCTGGCAAAGGCGTGCCAACCGCGACCTGTGGCAACAGTTAGATGAGGTCGTGAGCCAACGAAGAGCGCGATGGGAATGGATTGACCGCAATACTAAAAATCCATTCCACAAGGAAGCTCATAACCTGGCTACTAATTTAGCCAGTCAAGCCGAAATGCCACGAACCGTACCATCAGAAAAACAAAGGGAGGAGCCGAAAGCCCCCATTGTGGAAGAACTAACCCATGTAGACGCACTGGGTCGCCCTCGTATGGTAGATGTTACTGAGAAGCCTGATACCCAGCGTGAGGCGATAGCCAAAGGCAGGGTCAAAATGAAGGCTTCTACCCTTGACCTGTTAAAGAAGGGCAAGATGCCAAAAGGTAATGTTCTGGCGGTAGCTCAGCTAGCTGGCATCATGGCAGCCAAGCAGACGCCCCATATAATACCCCTGTGCCATCCGATTCTCATCGGAGATGTTAAGGTCGAATTAAGCCTGGATGATGAAAATAGCGCGGTGGAAATTACAGCCACAGTAAAGAGCACAGGCAAGACCGGGGTGGAGATGGAAACACTTACCGCTACAGCAGTTGCCGCTTTAACCATTTACGATATGTGCAAAGCAGTAGACCGGGGTATGACAATAGAGAGTATTCGACTAATCCGGAAAAGTGGCGGCAAAAGCGGGACAATTAACCTTGAGTAGAATCAATTATTGATATATACTACATTACAAACATGATTTTGGGGGTGCATTATGAAGTTATCATGTCTTCAAGAGAACCTAAATCGGGGGCTTAACATGGTGGGAAGGGCAGTAGCAACCAGAACAACCCTACCTATAACCAATAATGTCCTCCTAACCACAGATCAGTCTCGTCTTAAACTTGTCGCCACCAACCTGGAAATGGCGATTAGCTGTTGGATTGGTGCCAAGGTGGAGGAAGAAGGAGAAATTACCGTCCCCGCCAGACTCCTCACTGAGTTTATTAGCTCCTTGCCCACAGAGAAGGTTGATATTAGCCTTTTCCCTCGGACCAAGACCCTAGGATTAAAGTGCGCTCGATTTGAGGCGCGAATTAGCGGGGTTGACGCCAAGGATTTCCCACCGATACCTAAGATTGAAGATGGTATCACCACTAAAATTGAGGTAGAAGCTCTTCGACAGGGAATCGCTCATGTTGTCTTCGCTGCTGCCACGGAGGAGTCTCGCCCGGTGCTTACCGGTGTTGATGCCCAATTTGATGCTGATTTACTGACGCTGGCAGCAGCTGATGGTTTTAGACTAGCCGTATATAAGCTACCCATTACCACCCCGGTTAGCCAGAAGACCGAGGTCATTATTCCAGGCCGGACTCTGGCTGAGTTAAATCGGCTGGCAGCCGACCAAGAGGAAGCAGTTGAGATAACGGTAAATCCCAACAAGAGCCAGATTCTATTTCGGCTGAAGAATACTGAACTGGTGTCTCAGCTGGTTCAAGGCACCTTCCCTCAATATGATCAGCTTATTCCTCAAAGCTCCAATACCAGAGTTGTGGTTGATGTTGCCCAATTTTTGAGGGCGACCAAGACAGCCTCCATCTTTGCCCGTGACGGTAGTGGCATTGTTCGTTTGGTGATAGCCCCCGGTGGTGAGCTAACCCCGGGTAAGCTAACCATCTCCGCCCGCTCCGAGGAGATAGGCGAGGATATTGGTGATATTGATGCCATTGTTGAGGGTGAGGAGGCAAAGATTGCCTTCAATGGCAAGTACCTGACCGATGTGCTTAGTATGCTCCACGAGACACAGGTAGCCCTGGAGACTACCAACCCATCAAGCCCGGGAGTTATCCGCCCGGTAGGCACAGATAACTATATCCACGTCATCATGCCGATGTTTGTCCAGTGGTGAGTGGAGAAAAAGATTAAAGTAGAGGGGGGCCTGATGCCCCCCTTTTATTTCACACAATAATGCCCTATCGTACTAACAGGACATCGGAAAAGCCAATGTCTGGGATAATATTCCAAACATCAAATGGTAGAAATTGAAGAATTATTCACTTGATGATGTATAGCTTCCTTTTCCCACAGTGGCCATTATATGCTGAGCCAATTTTTGGGCGAATGAAGGATTTTTAACAGGGTTAGTTGGGTCTATGATACCTGTAGTAAGTGAGGTAGGATGGATTTAATGGACACCAAAGTCAGGTAAAATAGACAGACGGA
>CAZFRL010000019.1:0-26591 GCA_964521325.1 uncultured Dehalococcoidales bacterium
ATTTATGACGCAACCATACCTTGTTCGGTAACAGTTTATTTTGACGCAACACGTAGGGTATGGCTAGGGAGTATATAGTGCAAAAAGACCAAGAAGCAAGGGCTATGCGGGCTGATTGTTTTAGCCATCTACCCCCAGCAAACAAGCCAAATTCCTGCTGAGTATTGACAAAACAAGAGCACTGGGTTTCTAATATAAAACAGCCCATATTAAAATTTAAAAAGGAGGAACGGTTTAATGGCTGAAGGAAAATACGGAAAATACCTGGTTAAGAAGCCCGCTCGTGAGGTGGGCGCTGGCTCAGGAATCAAAGGTCGCACCATGCCCACACTAACCTACATGAGTAATGACCTTGTTCCCGGGAGCAACACATATATCGAAGTAGGCTGGATACATGACATACCGGACCCCAACCCCCACGTCCTGAGTCATTCCCACGATTACGACGAAATTGTTATACATATCGGTGCTGACCCTGACAATCCCGAATATCTTGGCGCAGAAATAGAGTTTGTGGTGGGTGATGAAAAACTTATACTCGATAAAACTTCAGCGGTCTATTTGCCCAAGGGGACAAAACACGGCCCGTTAACCTGGAAGAAATTCGAAAAACCACATATAGAGATGGCGATAATGCTGGGTGCAGGCACCCTTAAGCAGGCAGGGATGGGAGGACTTGATAAGTAGTTCTTTTGCCAGCTAGCGAAAGGTTGTAGTGCCAGAGACCCCTGTCGTTAATTGATTATTCATTCGCTCACACGGTTGTTGATTGATTCTCTGAGTGCTATATTTCTTACACTGTTGAATGCAGCAACGATTATCCCACAAGGAGGTTACAATGGATTACAACAGTCTTCTGGAATTGGTTAAAAAGAGGCGAAGTTGCCGTAAGTTTAAGACAGACTCGATACCTGATGAATATGTGGATAAAATTATTGAAGCCGCTCGCTGGGCGCCTTCCGGAGGCAACTCACAACCCTGGGAATTCATTGTCGTCAAAAAACAGGAACTAAGAGAAAAAATCGCCCAACTGATTATGGAAGGTTTTGGCAACACGGCCTTCAAAATGGAAGATACCAGAGAGCCAAGGCTGAGATTCAATTTTGCTCCCCAAGTCTTTGTCCGTGCCCCGGTATTCATAATCCTGTGTGGCAACCCCAGAACCAAGGAGACCTATCCCCAGAAAGCCACTCTGGAACTGGGCGATTCAATCTTTCACTCCAGCCTGGCTAATGCTTATCTTTATATGCATCTGGCGGCTACCACTCTCGGGCTTGGTTCCCAATGGGCAACTGCTATTTGTCTACCTTATGTGCAATGTCTTACCAAGGACCTTCTCGGGATACCGCAGGAAATGCAATTTTACGACTTGATGGCAGTAGGCTATCGTGATACAGAGCCGGAGCCCCGCCTGGTCAGAGACAAGGAAGAGATGGTCCACTACGAGCATTATGACCAGGCTAAGTTCAGGACGGAGGAGAAAGTCAAAGACTTCATTGCTACCCTCCGCCAGGGCCCAGCGATTTGAGGCCTACTGCTCTATGCAGGGCATAGAGGTTGCTTCCAAGATTCCATCTGACAACACGGTGACCAGAGCCATGGTACAGGGAGTTCCTGTAGTGGAGTACGGCGATAGCGAGGTCAGCCGCCAAATAGACCTGCTAGCGAAGAATTAGGGAGGTGGATATGCCAATATATGAATACAGGTGTCAAAGATGCGGGCAGGTGTCGGAGTTCCTGGTTAAAACCGTGTCCGGAGGTCAGAACCTGAGTTGCCCTCGTTGCGGCTCCGGGGACCTCGAGAAGCTTTTGTCTGCCCCCAGTCTGCTAAAGGAGAATACCGCTTCGCCGGGTCACACCTGCTGCGGCCGCACGGAGCGCTGTGAGACGCCGCCCTGCTCCACGGATGACCGGTGCCAGAGACATTAGTACATATAGATGCAGGAGTATGAGGTATATGGAGCCAATTGATCTTAATCCGCGATATTCCACCAAGGATATACCAGGTAGATGTATAAAATGCCTGGCGGAGCAGGAACTTGATAGTTGCCTGAGGGAGTTTTTAAGGGAAGAACCAGAGAGCAATGACCTTCAACAGAGGTTTGAGATGCTGATATCCTTTCTCAAATCTCCCGAGTCACAAAAGCTGCGTGATGAATCTGAGAGGTTGCTTGCTGAGGGGAAGCAGGTAACACTTAGAATACACTTTGAAGACGGTAACCCTAGGTACGAGCTCAAAGTAGAGTAAGGCAAATGGAGGATTAAGGCCGTGAAGATCGCAGCGATAACCGAAGACGGTACTGCCGTTAGCCAGCACTTCGGTCGGGCACCGCTCTACGTGGTGCTAACAGTCGAAGATGACAAGATTGTGAGCAAAGAGACGCGGGCCAAGACCGGACACCACACGTTCGCTGCTCACCATGCTGAGTTAGCCCCCGGTGAGAGGCATGGTTACGATGCCGGCTCACAGGTAAGGCATGCCAGCATGGCGGAAAACATCACTGACTGCCAGGTGCTCATTGCTGGAGGCATGGGCTGGGGTGCCTACGAAAGTCTCGAAAGCCGCAACATCCAACCCATCGTCACCGACGTAGAAAACATTGATGAAGCCGTGAAGCTATATCTGGAAGGTAAGCTTCCCAATTTGATGGAACGGTTGCACTAGGAGGAAACTCTATGTCAATGCATGAGCAGGTAATAGATCGGCGCAGGCCGGAAGTGGAGGGATAGATTGTGGAAGTCCGCATAACTACGTTAAGCGAAAACACGGCAAACTACGGGTATATCGCTGAGTGGGGTCTGAGTATTCTAGTTGAGGTGGAAGGAGCTAGAATTCTTATGGATACCGGACTTAGCTTCTCGGCAGTGCACAATGCCCAGTTGATGGGAATTGATCTTTCTACAATTGACCATATAGTGCTTAGCCACGGGCATGCTGATCATACCGGCGGCTTGCGTGACGTGCTGAAGATAAAAGGAGAGGTTGAAGTAATTGCTCATCCCGATATATGGGTTCCAAAATACGTACGCCGTGATGGGGAACCACGAGAGCAATACATCGGCATGCCTTTCACACGAGAGGAGCTAGAAAGTCTTGGCGCCAGATTCAAGCTTGTTAGGGAGCCTGTCCATATCACCGAACAAGTCATGACCACCGGAGAAATTCCGATGTCTTCAGCCTACGAGGAGATTGGGAACAACCTATTTGTTAAGAAAGCCGGGATGCTTCATCCAGACCCTCTAGCCGATGACCTAGCCTTAATCATTGACACCGACTTTGGCCTGGTGGTCATTCTGGGTTGCGCCCACCGGGGCATAATCAATACGGTGCGTCACGCACAAAACATAACCGGCAAGGAACTAATCTATGCTGTGGTCGGCGGCACTCACCTCTTCCGAGCTTCTGAGGAACGGCTAGAGAAAACGATAGCTGACCTCAGGGAGATAGGAATTCAGAGATTGGGCGTTTCTCATTGTACCGGCTTCCACACCTCGGCACGACTAGCACAAGAGTTTGAAGACATATTCTTCATGAATAATGCAGGCACCCGTGTTACATTGCCATAGAGCGCTCGAGCTGTCATATTATTAGGCAAAGAGAAAAACCCGATATGCTGAAAATTGAACTGGTTCCAGACCTCACGCACTGTATTGAAACAACGGCCAAGAGAGAACACGCAGCGGTTTTAAAACAGATACTTGCACCCGGGCAGAGAAACAAAAAACTGGAAGAGAAGCTGGAGATTCTCCGGCTTTTCCTTGAGACAGCCGATTTCAAACAGCTTCGAGCAGAATCTGAGAAACAGCTCATGGAGGGGAAAAGAGTCAGATTCGTGGTTTACCTAGAGGAAGGTATGCCCAAATACGAAATGCATATAAAGTGCCGAGAATGAACCTTATCTTGGGAATTATCAGGCTATTGAGGCAGTAGTAAATCATTACACGATAAATTGGGTAATGCTGAGTGGAGAAGCACGACTTCGAGCATCCCTCCATTTTATTTGTCTTGGAAGACATACTAAAAGGTCTTATCGGAGGACCTCTACTATGCTATGCTATCCTATCCTTACTTCAAGACATTCGGATTACAAAAGTGGCGCGCCTAGAGGGATTCGAACCCACGACCCTCGGTTCCGAAGACCGATGCTCTGTCCGCTGAGCTATAGGCGCTTAATTGTGGGGTGAGTGGAGGGATTCGAACCCTCGTTCTCCAGGGCCACAACCTGGCGCCTTAAACCCCTAGGCGACACTCACCATAAGTAGTAAAGAAATTATAGGATAAAAACCCTTGTCTTTTCAACGAGCAAGCGCCTACTTTAACACTAGCTCCGCTATTGTAACCCCAGCCCCTCCCTCTCCATAAACGCCTAGCCTGTGTGATTTGACCAGCGGATGGCGGGAAAGTTGCTCATGGACTACCTGCCGCAGGGTACCTGTTCCCTTACCATGAATTACCTTAACCTGGGAGAAACCAGCCATAAAGGCATCATTCAGGTATTTATCAAGCTTCAGTAATGCTTCATCTACGGTGAGCTGACGAAGGCGCACCTCATCTTCTACTGGCGTTGCATTGGCATGATACTTATTCTTGTCCACAATAACTAAATATTAACCCCATCGATTTTAGCACCATGATTAGGGATATGACAACGCCGGAATCTTCCCTCAACAATCAATAACAGAGGTGATAAACAATCTGAGTTCCTTGCTGGCTTTACATACCCCTTAAAAACGAGGTAAAATACCTTCATCAGCGCTTTTAAATAAGGAAGGCTAAATGCTAGACAACCAAACACTTAAACCGGCAAAACAAGAAAAGAACACACAACTGACCGAAATTGAATCTAAAGAGCTTCTCCAAAAAGCTGGCATACCCGTTATTGAGACAAAGCTGGCTAGAACTAAAAAGGAAGCCATCTCTCTAAGTAAGAAAATAGGTTTCCCGATAGTGATGAAAATAACCTCGCCGGATATTATTCATAAGAGTGATTCTGGTGGTGTTAAACTGGGGCTGAAGAATGTTACCCAAGTTGGTAATGCCTATAGCGAAATTTTGTCATCCATCAGACAAAGGTTTCCCAAAGCTGAAATTCAAGGTGTGTCAGTGCAAAAAATGGCACGCCCCGGTGTTGAGGTAATTATTGGCATAAGTAAGGACGCTCAATTTGGACCGGTACTTATGTTCGGCCTTGGTGGAATACTGGTGGAAGTATTAAAAGATGTTTCTTTCCGGATAGTGCCATTAACCAGAAAAGATGCTGCCGAAATGATTAGAGAAATAAAAGGGTATGAGCTGCTGCAAGGTTATAGAGGGCAAGAGGCAGCCAACATCCCTTCCCTGGAACAACTGATAGTAAAAGTCTCCCAGTTTGTAGAGCAAAATCCTCAAATAAAAGAGCTTGACCTCAACCCGATATTTGCTTACAAGGATGGAGCTGTGGCTGTAGATGCCAGAATAATCTTAGAAGCCTCTATGGAAAGCTGAGTATTGGCTACAGTGAGTTTGGAACAGGTAACAGCATACCTTGGTCTTGGCTCAAATATGGGAAACCGCCAGGACAATCTGGACAGGGCGTTGGATTTCCTGTCGCAAAGGTTGCGACTAGGGGAAGTTTCTTCGTTATACGAGACTGAACCAGTAGGTAATATTGAACAGCCTCACTTTCTCAACCTGGCGTGCCGGGTTGATACCAGACTTGCTCCAACTGAACTGCTTGCCCTAGCCAAGGGCATTGAGCGCAAACTGGGCAGAACATTCGGTAAATCTAACGCGCCTCGCCCTATTGATATAGACATTCTGCTTTACGGTGACCAAGTTATCGAAACCCCTGAGCTGGTTATTCCCCACCCCAAGCTGACGGAGAGGGCCTTTGTCCTTGTTCCCCTGGCTGAGATTGCCCCTGACCTGATGCACCCAGTAAGCGGCAAGACGGTCAAAGACTTATTGAAAGCAATGACCGAGGTACAGGGCGTGTTTAAGTGGGAAAACGGCTAATAAGAAGTGAAAGATGTACCAAATATCGGTAAAGCAGCACTTTGATGCCGCTCATTTTCTACGGGGTTACCACGGCAAGTGTGAGGCACTGCACGGGCATAGTTTTCAGGTAGTAGTCAAGGTAAAATCCTCAGGGGTTGATGATATAGGCATAGCCTATGATTTTATCGAGTTAAAGCAGCACTTAGCTGATGTTCTATCAAGGTTTGACCACACCTGTCTCAATGATGTGCCACCATTTAATACAATAAACCCCTCTTCAGAGAATATTGCTTCCACTATCTATGATGAACTCCAGGCCAAGCTGGCTACAGCCCCGGTTTCTATCTCCTGCGTGGAGGTATGGGAATCCCCCCAAAGTGGAGCCGCCTACAGCCCCGACTAACCACGCTGGTCTGGTGGTAACAGATGGGGAATAGTATCCACAATAGGGTAATGCTCGTCACACTTTCGGCAGTATAGGGAACCAGTAACCACCTCCTGCCCGTTCTCCTCCCCCACACTAAGCTCCAATTCCCCCCTGCACACCGGACAGACTAAAATATCCACTAACTCTCTTTTCATAACTCGATTATACCATTATTTCCTAAGCTAGTTCAGATAGCTAGGTGACACTTCAAAGTATAAGGTGTCCTCTATTGCAAGTTGGCATGATTATAAATTGGGAACATGCCCTGGTAGTCCTTTGTGTCATTGCGAGGCACAAAGTGCTGAAGCAATCTCTAGGATGGGATTGCCACGCCTTCGGCTCGCAATGACAAGGGGGGTGATGTGTTACTAATCATATGAACGAGTACAGTTCCTTGCCTTTTTGAGTAGCTAATGTTATAATTTTATTTGTAACGCAGTGAAATGTTAGTTGGCGGTCCAAATTAGAAAGGGCTAGGTTTATCACACCTAGTCCTTATCATTGTCTTGGTAGCGGGGGTTGGATTCGAACCAACGACCTTCGGGTTATGAGCCCGACGAGCTTCCACTGCTCCACCCCGCGCTGACGCTGTTAGTATATTCGCTAAGGGAACAGGATGTCAAGATTTTGGGCTCGTCAAGAAAAGCCAGCTTGCAAATTCTATTTACTAATGGGGCTAAGGAGGTAAGGTCAACTAGTGCCAATTTACGAGTATGAGTGTAGTCTCTGTCACTTTCACTTTGACCGGAGACAGAGGTTTGATGAGGAACCGATAACAACATGTCCTAAATGCCAGGGAAAGGCTCGCCGTGTCCTCCACTCTATTCCTGTTATCTTTAAAGGGAGCGGCTTTTATACTACGGATAATCGTAAAGGTAACCCTACTGAGAAAGGGGAGGGGAAGAAGGTGTGAAGGCACTTCTACAGCGAGTCACTGGAGCCTCGGTTAGCGTGGCTGGTGAGGTAGTGGGTAGGATAGGTCGTGGGCTGGTGGTCTTTGTAGGAGTAGCCAACGGCGATACAGAGAAGGATGCCCAGTATCTGGCACAAAGGACTGTCAACCTGCGAATTTTTTCTGATGAAGCCGGCAGGTTTAACCTTTCGGCTTTGGATATCAACGGTGAACTATTGGTAGTGAGCCAGTTTACCCTCCTGGCTGATACCAAGAAGGGCCGTCGCCCTAGTTTTATCGAAGCGGCACCACCAGCCCAGGCTGAAGAATTATTCAACCAGTTTGTGAAGCAGGCTCACGCCACCGGGCTAAAGGTAGAAACCGGGCGCTTTCAGCAATATATGCAGGTCGAAATACACAATGACGGTCCGGTAACAATCCTGCTGGATAGCAGAGAAAAAATATAAACTAATTGCAAACGCAAGGTGTTGCAGAAATTAATTTGTTTTGTTATAATTAACCAGCTTGTTAAATCAGGGGGGAAATTAATTGAGCCATTCGGAAGATATAGGTAGCAAATTAAGCGAGCAGGGGTATCGTTTGACTCCCCAGCGAATGATGATACTGTCGGCTATTGAAAATAGCGATGACCATATTAGTGCTGAGGACATTCACGCCCAGATTGCGACTACATACCCACATATTAACATCTCAACCGTCTATCGTACCCTGGAATTGCTCAAACGACAGGGTCTTGTAACTGAGACAGACCTGGGAGGAGGTCGGGTTAGATATCACCCTGTCGATAAGGGGCATCATCATCACCTCGTTTGTCAGGAGTGTGGTGCCATAATTGACCTTGATGAATCAGTGTTAACTCCCCTTAAGACTGTTTTGCTCCGGGAATATAAGTTTATTGCCGACTTGAGGCATCTGGCTATCTTTGGTCGCTGCGTGAATTGTAGCAAATAATAAATTTTTTTATATTGTCTCTGCATATAATTTCAGTTGCATTAAATTGCTAAATAAAACCAGTGGTGACCCCCTCAGTAATCTTTATGATAGCGACTATTTTCTCGCCAAAGCGGAAAGTAAAAGGCTGGCAACAGAAATCGCTCGTGGAGGCGAAATAGTGATTAGGGCGTATTTCAACGAGAAAGCGGCTATCTGGGACGAAACCATCACCGAGAAGAATGTGACCAAACTTGAGCGTATGGCCAAATGCCTGGGTATTAAGCCCGGTTCTGCAGCACTTGATATTGGGACGGGAACCGGCGTATTCGTTCCCTATCTTTTAAGGAGGATTGGCAAGCACGGGCGACTGGTTACCCTGGACTTTGCTGAAGAAATGTTAAAAAAAGCCCGGGCTAAGAGCTTCAACGGAAATATTGACTACCTTCATGCCGATGTAACTAGTATGCCTTTGACTAAGGAAATCTTTGATGTTGTGGTGTGCTATTCCAGCTTTCCCCACTTCCAGGACAAGCCAAGAGCTCTCAGCGAGGTTAATCGCGTACTTAAGAAAGACGGTAAGCTATTTATTTGCCACACCTCAAGCCGGGCTGCCATTAGCAGTATTCACCGCCAAGTCCCAATACTGCAGAATGACATCATTCCCGACGAAGACGAGATGCAGACAATGCTGTCAGCGGCTGGATTTGCTGGCATAAATATATATGACAACAGTCACAGTTATCTGGCTAGCGCTAATAAGTCTAGGCAGGGATAGCTCAAAAAATTTTGAGTGCTTGTGGCTCAAGCTCAAGGCTCATATCCAGGGCCTTTGAGGAATGGGTAAGGGCACCGATAGAGATGACATTAACCCCGGCTTCGGCTACCATACGGACATTGGCCAGTGTAATACCGCCTGAGGCTTCAATCTTAACCTGACCCAAGATTAAGCTCACTATGCGGCGCATTTCGTCAGGGCTCATATTATCCAGCATAATTATATCTACCCCGCCCTCAACCGCATCCAGGGCTTCCTGAGTAGTATTGACTTCTACCTCAACCTTTAACCCGCCGGGGGCATTCTTTTTAGCCTTGGCCACAATATCCTTCAGGCCCATCCCTAGGGCACGCAGTGCCGCCAGATGGTTATCCTTAATCAGGATGCCATCACCCAGGTGAAAGCGATGGTTCTGTCCGCCACCCATGCGCACCGCATACTTTTCCAGCAATCTGAGTCCAGGGGTAGTTTTGCGAGTATCGGTGATATTGACCACCAATCCACGGGTTTTGGCTATATATTTGGCTGTCTGCGAAGCAATACCGCTGAGCCTCTGGAGGAAATTGAGAGCTACCCTCTCTGCTTTAAGGATGCTGGCGGCACTGCCAGAAATGATGGCGACTATGTCCCCCGGTTGAACCTTGACTCCATCTTTAATAAGCACTTCAACCCTGAGTGACGGGTCAATCCTGAGGAACACCCGCTTGGCTACCTCACCACCGGCCAGGATTCCCTTTGCTTTAACCAGTATAGATGCCCTCCCCTGGAGTTCAGGTGGTATCAGCGCCTCGGTGGTAACATCACCGTGGCTTACATCCTCAGCCAAGGCAAGGTCTATGATATTATTAACCTGTTCTTCAGACAGCTGCATAGTTTAACTTTATTATTTTGCAGTAAATACGATATGGCGTTGCCATTGGGGGAAACTCTGGGGGAAATCGGAACGGAAGTGAGCTCCACGGCTCTCCTCCCTGATAAGGGCAGCCTCAGTTACCAATCGACCGCTTAACACCAGGTTGTTTAATTCATAAGAAGGGCGGTCTGTAGGCTGAGGTAACGACTTTTGCCACGCCGCCAGAATATCTGCTGCCTCGATCAGGCTTCCCTTGTCGCGTATAATGCCAACTTTATCCCAGGCCAGTTGTTGCAGGGCAGAAAGGCTAGGTGCCGGCACAGTCTCAGAAAGCCGCCTCTGGCTCAGTGAGCTGCGAACCTCCGTCCCTTGGCTAATAGTAGGCGCCCTCTTAGCTTGTCTTCCGGTTTTTTCCAAGATTCTTTTGCTAAATACCACTACCTCAAGCATTGAGTTTGACGCCAGTCGATTTGCTCCGTGGACTCCGGTGCAGGCGGTTTCGCCAGCAGCGAATAAGCCAGCTATGTTGGTTTCTCCCCAGCTATTGGTCCTGATGCCACCCATCATATAGTGAGCAGCCGGTGCCACCGGTATCAGACCTTTGGTAATATCCAGGCCATGGTCAAGACAGAAGCGGTATATCTGGGGAAACCGAGTGGTAATAATAGTAGGCGGTAAGTGGGTAACATCAATAAAGGCTCTATCTGAACCCGTTTTTTTCATCTCGTATAGGATGCTCCGAGTTACTACATCTCTTGGTGCCAGGTCACCCTGGGGTGTATAGTCAAGCACGAAGTGATAGCCGTCTACATTGCGCAGTATCCCGCCTTCCCCCCTGACTGCTTCAGATATAAGAAACGGGGTTACCCCGGGCAGGCGTAGGGCAGTAGGGTGGAATTGGAAGAACTCCATGTCAGTAATCTCTGCCCCAGCCTTAAGGGCAAGAGCTATGCCATCGCCAGTAGCTATATCAGAGTTTGTGTTGAACTTAAATAGCTGACCAGCACCGCCGGTGGCTAGAATCAGGAAACGACACTCCAATTCTTCAATAGAGCCGGTACGGCAATCAAGGGCTTTTAGCCCCTTAACCGTTCCTTTGTCTACTAGAATCTCAGTAGCCAGGCAATCCTCAAGCACCTGGATTTTAGACGCACGTACCTGGTTACTCAAAGTGACTTCAATATGTTCTCCAGTGGCATCACCCCCGGCATGCAGGATACGGGATACACTGTGAGCCGCCTCCATGGTGAGGGCAATCTCCCCATTAACAGTGTCAAAGGGTACCCCTAAATTAACCAGGTCAGCGATACGGGTTGGGGCTTCATTGACTAATATGCGCACCGCTTCTTCATCACACAACCCGTCTCCAGCAGCTATGGTATCTTGAAAGTGAAGCTCAGGAGAATCACTCCTACCTATAGCAGCCGCGATACCACCCTGGGCATGTTTGGTATTGCAATCGTCAATACTACCTTTGGTTATAACCAGGACACTCCCCTGCTCTTTTGCCAGCAAGGCAGTATAAAGCCCGGCAATACCACTACCAACTATAATATAGTCATACCCCATCTACTTGCCTCGCAGCTTTAAACTAAGAAAAAAGGCAGGCGCTTAATGAGGCTAATAGACAATCTCTACTTAGCCCGCTTGCCGGCTATACCACTTCTAGCCACCCTGATGGTAGTCCCAGATTCCACTTTTAGGACTACGCTATCTTCACTGACGCTTTCAATTTGTCCGTAAATTCCACCAGTGGTAATTACCCTATCCCCTCTCTGTAGTTCTGACATCAGTTGTTGCTGTTCCTTCTGTCTTTTTTGTTGTGGTCTAATCATAAGAAAATAGAACAAGCCAAAAATCAAGACCAAGAAGACAATCATGTAGACTGGGCTAGTGCCTTCTCCCCCGTTTTCCTCCGCTGGAACACAGCCAGCTATAAATGCTACACCACCAAGTAATCCCGCGACTAACCCCCATTTCAAAACCTTAAACTTTCCCATTTTTTCCCCTCCTTATTCTAGCCAGTACTGCCTGATTCAACCCTACCCTGTAGTGACCAGGGACTTGTCTGCTCAATCCTGATTTTCAGCAGTCGCCCCAGGCAGTCATCATCACTATTGAAGAATACCAGTTTACCACTTCGGGTTCGACCCTGCCACTTATCCCCCTTCTTTCCCTCCACCAGAACTTCAACCGTGCTATCTAACAGCTGGGCATTAATTTCAGTAGCAATTCTCTCCTGGAGTTGCTCAATCTTATCCCGTCGCCTCTTTTTCTCAGTGAGCGGGATGTTATCTTCAAACTCCCTAGAAGCAATAGTACCCGGCCTTGGTGAATAGGCAGCTACATGGACTGTATCAAACATTAGCTCAGAGAGCAAGTCTACTGTTTGTTGAAACTGCTGCTCGCTCTCCGAGGGAAAGCCAACTATAACATCGGTGCTCAGAGCTACCCCGCGTATCTTACTGCGTATTTGCCCGATGAGCTGGCGGTATTGCTCTACGGTATAGCCCCGTCTCATTACTTTTAGAATATCGTCGTTGCCTGACTGGACCGGCAGGCTTATCTGCTCGCAGACCTTGTCTAAATAAGCTACTGCCTCAATGAGCCTTAGACTCAAGTCTTTGGGGTGATTAGTCAGGAAGCGGATACGAGCTAATCCATCAATAGTATTTAGCTCATTGAGCAAGTCAGCCAGGTCTGGTTTATCAGGTAGGTCATGCCCGTATGAATCCACATTTTGCCCCAGCAAGGTAACCTCTTTTACGCCACGATGTACTAACTCCTTAACCTCATCCACTATTTCTGCTACCGGGCGACTTCTTTCCCGACCCCGGCGATAGGGGACAATACAGTAGGAGCAGAAGTTATCACAGCCCTGAATGATAGGAACAAAGGTGCTAGGTGAAGGGTGCCGAGGTAAGACTGGGTGCAGTTTATCCTGTTCTCCCGGCCACTGTGGATAATCTCCAGGCTTAAAAAAGTAGTCAACATAGGGAAATTTTTGCCTAAGCAGTTCCTCATCAGAGTTTACCAGGCAGCCAGTTATGGCTAAAGTTATGCCCGGGCGTGACCTCTTTAGCGACTTAATAGCATTGAGCTTATTAATGACACGGCTCTCAGCACTCTGGCGCACCACACAGCTATTAAGCAAGATAAAATCAGCCTTCTCGGCGGTAGCTGCAGCCTGATAGCCTAGCTGCTCCAGAGAGCTAGCCAGTCGCTCCGATTCAGCCTTATTCATTTGACAGCCTATAGTCCAGATATAATATTGATGCATCCTCTTCTACCCGCTGTTAGTAAATATACCCCTTATCAAGGGGTATTTACTTCTCTACCGACTTGTGAGCGGCCTAATAATTAGCCTATGGCGGAGGGAGTGGGATTTGAACCCACGACCCCGATTCCTCAGGGTAAGCGCTTAGCAGGCGCCCGCACTAGACCACTATGCGATCCCTCCTCAATCCAGCAGGACTAGTAATACCTTTTCTTATATATTTACTATATCACAACCCTCTATTTTGCTCAATTCTACCTTAGCAATCTGCGGAACTTTTAAGACGGAATAGTAGTCTCGAATTTGATTTTTGGGTATAGATTTAGGATAGCCTGTAGAAGGAAGCCCCAGAGATTACTAAGCTTCCAAAAGCCTTTTTATTTCCGGGATAGAAGCTTGAGCGGCTAACTCACCCTGTAGAATGCACTCCTTGGTTCGACGAAATTCGGCAGGGTGAATGTGCGCTACCTGAGGATGAATGGCTACATCAGCACCTTCCATGGATGACTTTGCCAGTGCATAAGTTCCAATATTAAAAGATTGCAATAAAACAGCAAAGATATTAGGCTCCTTTAAATCTCGCTTCCCCTCCTCATCCCTCTGAGGAATCATTTCACCAACATCGGGTATTACATTCACCGCTATAATAAAGTCTGCCCCCATTTCCTTAACCACACTCACTGGCACCGGGTTTACCAGACCACCGTCGACCAAATATCTGCCCTTCCATCTAACTACAGTGAATATTCCTGGAACTGAAATACTGGCTCTTACTCCTTCCAATACTGAGCCCTGGTTAATTACTACCTCTTCCCCAGTATTGATGTCAGTAGCCACGCAGGCAAAGGGTACCTTTAAATCGCTAAATTTTATATCACCACCAATAACTAACCCCAACCAGTCTTTAATCTTCCTACCACCAAGAAGACCAGTCTTGGGTAAGACCAGGTCCACCAGAGAAACTGCCCTCTTCCAGTCCACACTTGTAACCAGGTCTTTTATCAGACTACAATCCTTCCTTTGCGCACAAAGGGCACCAACAAAAGCGCCGGCACTGGTGCCGGCAATCATGTCAGCATAAATTCCCTCACTTTGCAGGATATTCAATACGCCGATATGAGCCAGTCCTCTGGCACCACCACCCCCCAGAGCCAATCCAATCCTTCTTTTTCGCAATTTAGCTGACTTCCTCTCCATGGAACCGTTTTATCCGAGAGAATTGCTACCAAGCTTGCTTTAGCTTAACTATAATAATTCTACCACAAACCAGTGGTGAGGACACTACCCCAGTTTGGCAGATTCGTTTGAGGGTCGTATTCAGGCTGTGCTATGATTGACATAATTTGGATATGGAGATTAGTGTTTTAATTGATGAAGACTTCAAGGGTCACCTTGAGGTGAGTTGGCTACAGCGCATAGCTGAGCAAGTCCTAGTTGCTCAGGAGGTCGGCTCTAGTACGGAGCTTGGTCTGGTTATCACCAGCCAGGAAAGGGTGCAGCAGCTAAACCGCAACTACCGGGAGAAGGATGAGCCGACAGATGTGCTCGCCTTTTCCAGTAGAGAAGAAATTGGGGCAAATCTCCCCCCTTTTGTTCAACCCCCTGACGGTGTTCTTCACCTTGGTGAAGTCATTATTTCCTATCCTCAAGCAGTTATACAAGCCGAGGAGCATCAGCACTCAATAGAAAGAGAGATAGCCATTCTCATAATTCATGGCGTGCTTCACCTGCTGGGGTTTGAGCATGATAAGCCTGAGCTGGAGCACCAGATGAGAGCCAGAGAAGCGGAAATCTTAAACTATATTGGAAAGGAGGAGAGTTGAAAGTTATCGGTATCGCTGGCAGTCCACGCCGGGGCGGCAACACCGACCTGCTATTGGCTGAGGTTATGAAAGGGGCTGCCAGCAAAGGAGCTGAGGTTAAAACAATTATCCTTAATAACCTCAAGATTGCTCCCTGCCAGCACTGCGATGCCTGTCTGGAGACAGGGAGGTGTAAGGTAGAGGATGATATGCAGAAGGTTTACAATGAGCTTGAGCAGGCGGACCGAATAGTCCTGGCTTCACCCATCCAGTTTATGACGGTGACAGCACAGATGAAGGCAATGATTGACCGCTGTCAGGCGCTGTGGGTGAGGAAATACCAGCTCAAAGTACCACCGCTGGGCGACAGGCGGGAGAGAAAGGGTTTTTTTGTTTCTGTCGGTGGCAGAAAGATAGCCAATCTGTTTGAACCAGCGCTAGTTACAATAAAGACCCTGTTCAGAACTCTTGATGTCGCCTACGCTGGCGAGCTAGTATTCCCTGGCATAGACGAGAAGGGGGCTATAACCAAACACCCTGACGCCTTACGTCAGGCTTTTCTCGCTGGACAAAAGCTGGTGGAAGAAAATACATCTTGATGGAAAACTTATTTGGAGGCAGTACTTTATGTCTTGTTATTTCCGCCATATAAAGGACATTCTAAATGAGGCAGGTATCAAGGTTACCCCTGGCAACAAGAAGCAAATCGACCAGGCTGTTCACAACATAGTTGAGGTTACCTACAAAGACTGCGCTGCTACTTTGGCGAAAGCTAAAGCAGGAGATAGTAGGTGACGAGCAAAAGCAGCGAGATTTTATCACGAAGCTACAAAACGCCATCCGCTGAGATAAATCTGTCTAACCCTCTTTCTCTCATCTAAACTGTTCAGCTACATAATCGGGTATGTTCAATGTGCCCATAATTATCGGCTTTTGATGGCAATCACTGCCACCGGTCATGTACAGGCTGTGTTTCCTGGCAAAGTCAACGTAATGCGCGTTTGTCTTCGCATCGTGTCTTGAATGCCAGCACTCGACACCATCAATGTACTCAAGCATATATTTTTCGATAATCGCCGTCTGTTTGTCCAAATCATGAGTTATGGTTACTAAAGATGTCCCGTTTGGGTCACCGGGATGGGCATGCACCAGTATACCGCCGGCATTCCTGATTAACCTTGATGCCTCAGTAAGTGAAAGCGGGTATTTAGGGACATCGCACTTGACCAGATATTTATCAAACGCTTCTTGCCTGTCCCTGACAATCCCCTTTTCTATCAGGTAGTTGGCTATATGGGGTCGCCCGAATGTGCCATCGACACTGTCCTGTATATTCTTGAGGTCTTTCTCAGTGAATCTCGGGATATTCTCTTTATCGAATTCAACATTTAGTTTGTCTAAGATCTGACGTGCCCTTTTTTCTCTATGCTCTCTCATCAATTGGAGTTTATTTTTTAGCTCCTGATTGTCAATATCATACTGGTATCCCAGAAAATCCAGGGAAACGGACTTACCAGAATACTGGAAGGTTACATTCAACTCCACCCCGGTAATATAGGCTATGCCATACTCACCAGCCAGAGCGATGGCTCTTGCCTGGCAGTCTATGGAATCGTGGTCGGTTATTGACATTAAACCGATATTTCTTTTCTTGGCTTCCTTGAAAACGTCTTCAACGGGGAGATTACCATCCGAGCCGGTCTTGGTATGGATGTGTAAATCTATTTTCATCTCTTTTCCATACCAATGATGTACCAGTCCTCAGGGAGGTCTTGCTGAGTATCGACTATCAGGTGGGTGATACCAAGGCTTGGATACAACTTCTTCAAATCGTCTAAATCGACTTGTTCAAACCTCTTTTTATTGTTGAGGTAGGCTTGCTCGGTCAGTGCATTAGATACGTAATCCTCTTTGGTCCGCTTTAGTATCCGCTTGATAGATACTTCCTGCGGACAGTCTGTTTGAAGGATAACAAACCTCGCATTGTGTTTAGCCGCTATTGCCGCCGCCCGCTGCCTTAATGCCTGCGTGACAAAGGTAGCATCCAGCACCACACCATCACTCTTATTTAGAGCCTCATCTGCCTGGCGGAACATCTCATCATAGACCATGGTTCGCTTATCCATATTCGACGCTACCTTTTCGTCGAAAATATCCTCATTTTTTAGTACTTCCAGCCTGATAAGGTCGGAGCGAAGGAGGGGATAGCCTTTAATCCTAGCTACTTCCTCAGTGGTCTCGGTTTTCCAGGTACCGGGAAGCCCACAGGCGATAAGCAAAAACCCGGAGCCCAGCTCACTTTCCACGAATTTCACAAACGGTTCTTTCAATTTATTACCCCTTTATCGTTCCCCAGGCTTTACGATTATATTAGAATTAATATAACGTCTTATAATTTTATAATCATATATACGATTCGGCAAGCTCGAAATAGCTCCTAGCAACGGCTAAAATCCTTGTCTTTTCCGCTTCTGAGATATGGGGGTCATCAAGCTTGAAGCTTTCCACCTTACCCCGCACATAAGCCAGGTAGCATTTGTAGAAATTAAGCAGCTCCCGTATTTCGTCATCTTGACTCATATCTATATAGGCATTAACGAAGCTACCTGATAGGTCAGTTCGACGGTAATGGTCTAAATCCATGGCCAGGAAGGCGACCTCTGAAGCGACATCACAATATCTGAACCTGTCACCAAATTCTATACAATCGTAAATACAGATACCATTACTGAAGCAGATATGAGCGGCGTGAAGGTCTCCATGGCAATCCCTTATCCTGCCGTCAGCTATCCGCTTACGAAATAATGCGGCATTGTGCTTGACAAAGCTATCACTGTAGTCCTTAATCCGCTGATACCTCTCTGGAGTAATGGTGATACCTATGTATTTTTCGGTTTGGACGAAGTTCTCCTCCGTATTCCTGTTGATGGCATCCAGGCTACCGAAGGTGCTGATAGTGGCATTGGTCTCTGCCCGGCGATGAAACTCTGCCACTATCTTTGCCACGCTACTCACCATTTCTGGTGATACCCGATTTTGAGCTAATAGTACATCCAGCATAGCTCCCTGAGGCAGACGCCGCATTTTCACGGCATACTCTAAAACTCTGCCCTGCCCTTCTACCAAAATATCACCCTTATCTTGAGTTACCAGCACTACACCTAGGTAGGCATCAGGGCAGAGCCGCCGGTTAAGTTCAACCTCCCGCTGGCAATAGAACTGACGCTTTTCCAGAGTAGTATAGTCCAGATAACCCAGATTTACCGGCTTCTTTATCTTATATACATAATTATCAATCAGGAAAACAAACGACATCTGGGTCTGCACCAGCTCTACCCCCTGAGTGGTATCAGGATAGGCTTTAGGGTCAAGCAGCGCTTGAACCATTTCAGGCAGCTGTGTCATTAACCCTTATCTCTCCTCTCCTAACCTTTGCTGACATCTCTTACAAAAACCAGCCCCTTTTATATCGGTATCGGCTAAACTGTTGGAAAAGTACATCACACACTTTGCATCGGCACAGTGGCTCAGGTAGTAAGTATGTCCTAACTCATGGACTGCTTCCTTAAGAGCCCTAATTTCCACCGAGCAGTTAAAGGTCTGACTAAGACCTTGTTTGAGTATTTCCAGTATAGGGCTATCAATTTGAGCCAGAGGTCTAAGGACTATTCTTCCTCCCATCCCTTATCCTAAAACTCAAGCTTTCGATACGAAAGTCATACTATAATCTGAGGGATTTTTCGGCTTTCAACCAGTGTAGTAACTCATCGAGCACCTGGTGGTGGTTGCCTCTGGTTACGGTTATTAGGTTTACCTGTGGTTTTCGCTTGATAGCATCTGCCCAGGGGTTGGGGTTAAGCATTATAGTTCCCAGAAGCCTCTTCCCACCGTCAATTATATCCAAGACAGCTTGTCTGAATTTAGTCGAAAACAGCTCCATCTTACCGATTTCGTCAATAACCACCAAATCACATTGCTCGGCTGCCTGCTGGAGGGCAAAGACACCTACCCGGTCTAGGTTGTCTATATCAACTCCATATTTACTCACCCTGTATTGGCTACGAATATCAATATGAGCCAGCACAGCACTCTGACCATCCAGGGTAACCAACCTAAAGCCCTGCCTTACCCCTTGGCTTCGTATCTCCTCAGTGTAAAAGCCACCAGCATTGCCTTTCATCTCAGCCAGTGCCTGTTTGATAAGGCTGGTTTTCCCTGTTCCCGGTTGACCGGTGAGCAGATAGACCTGCTTCATATTACAGCCCAGGCTACTGCTTGGCTTCAGCCTTTCTTCTTTCCTTCAGCTTCTTTCCTTTATGCCGATGCTTAAGGGTGGCTACCCTCTTGCTCTTATTCATCGTTAGTAATATAACCTAAATTAGCTTTTCTTGCCACTTTTAGCGTTGAACACTGCAACAAACCTGGCAAATGAGCGGTCATAGGTCTTCTCCACCTCTGGAGGGAAGACACAAGCCGGGAGCTCATCAAACTCCAGATGATATGAGATGCAATCACAGCACTTACCCTTTCTGGAGCAGGGCTCGTAGGTGCAGGGACACTTTGCTTTATTAACTTCGATCTGGCATTCCATTTGCAGTTCTCCCCCCACTTGAAGTATTAACCGTGAAAAAGGATGAAGGGATAGGGTTTAATCTCAATTATATATAGCGTTTTCTTATCTTTGCCGATAGCGCAGCCAGTAGCTCCAGGGCGCGGGCGGCTACTTCCTCGGTAGCCAGAGATGCCAGCCCGCAGCTAGGGGTAATCAGCCCCTGCCGAATCAATTGCTTGAAGGGGATGCCACCTCTGGTAAAGGGCGCCATTGCTTCCTCCAATCGGTCTTTGAGACTGGCTGCCGATTCCTTAGCCAGCGACTCTTCATCATTAGGGACTATCCCCCAGGCAATAGTCCCTTTCCTATCCAGAAACTTTTTCACTTCAGCGGGATAGAGGCTTAGCGACTGAGCAAAGTTATAAGCATCAAAACTCAGGATATCAACGCTGGTGTCAAGTAAAACTGACCAGTCGGTATTACCGCAGCAGTGGATTCCCTTAACGCCGCTAATACCGCCAAGCGTTTCTTCCAACAATTCGATAACCCTTTCTCTAGATAGCGAGAAAAAGGCTGAGCCGAAGGATATCATATATGGTTCATCAATAAAGATAATGGTATTCGTGGAGATTTGGCTTAGTTCCTTTTCCTGCCAGCTTGCTTTTAGTCTGAGCAGCTTGGCTACAGCATCAGCCAGGACATCATCATAGGCTATAGCCTTGTGTTGCTCATCGGTAATAGTTAGCCCCCAGGTAATCGGTCCGGTTACCTGCCCTTTAACCGCTAAAGGTGATAGATTTTTTAAGGCGAGGAAGCTATGGAGACCGGCAGCATAATCAGGACTAACCGGATATTTATCAATGTTGTTCTCCAGATAGGCCGCATAGAGCTGCTCCAATGGCTTATCCAAGTCCTGAGAACGGTCTACATAGATGCTATCCTCTTTGACCACCACTCCGGGGAAGCCCTGGCTGAACTGGATACACATATTTTCCAGGAAGGAGCGTTTAGGTAGCTGGGGCCAGGCAGGGATGTCTTTAAGATAGTGGACAACCTGTGAGCATGCCTCTCCGGGGTCGGTATGGGGCATACTGCCAATAATAGTTGGTCGGCAGCCAAATTCTATATAAGGCATAATTTGCTAGCTATCTCCCTTGATTAAATACTTGGCTATTAGCAGGTTGAGCTTTTCCTTCTGCTCAGCCGGTATCAGCTTTGGGTCGGTAACGATGGCCGTCTTCAGCGCCGTAGCGCAGTCGCAGTCCCGCCTCTCCGGTATTCTGCTTACCGCCAGTTTGATAACTTTCCTGGCGGTAGCAACAGTCCGGCGCTGGATACCCAGAACAACGTCAATCGTAATCGGCTGGCTTCCCTCCTGCCAGCTATCATAATCAGTGACGCAGCCAATAATAGCGTAACAGATTTCAGCCTCCCGTGCCAGCTTGGCTTCGGGCAGCGCCGTCATGCCAATAATATCAGCTCCCCACGAGCGGTAGAGTCGTGACTCGGCCCGGGTGGAGAAGGCAGGACCCTCCATAGCTACATAGGTGCCTCTGGGACGGGCGCTAGCCCCCACCTCCTGCGCCGCCTGATACAAAATCTGGCTCAGCACCGGGCAAAACGGCTCAGCAAAGGGGATATGGACAACGATGCCCTCACCAAAGAAGGAGTTAGCCCGACTCCGGGTGCGGTCAATGAGCTGGTCAGGAATAACCAAATCGCCGGGTTTTATTTCCTGCTTAAAGCTTCCCGCCGAGCTAACGGCAATAATCCTCTCCACCCCCAGCAACTTTAAGGCGTAGATATTAGCCCGCGCTGGAATCTCGGTGGGGGAGATGCGGTGTCCCTTGCCATGCCGGGGCAGGAAGGCAATCCCCACCCCCCCCAGCTTACCGACGATAATGGTGTCACTCGGCTTACCGAAGGGTGTATCTACATCAACCTCTTCAAGAGCAGTCAGCCCCTCAATATCATACAGCCCCGTCCCCCCAATAACCCCTATCTTCGCCTGTGGCATTATGAAACCTCCTTTGGTGTCATAAGTATCTTGACAAATTGTTAATCATGTGTTATACAATAACTAATTCGATTATATCGAAGGTGGATGGCCCGTGAAGGGCTAGCGTGAGAAGATCAGGTCTAGTGCCTGGTCTTTTCATTTTAAGATAAGAAAACTTTCCCATATCCCCATATTCTCCCCTCATATACTTGCTGATTATATTTTGCCTGAATGCGTTGGCAGATTTGCTTGCCAAAGTTATCCGTAGGGTCATCAATCCTTCGCTCCTCAATCAGGATTTCCTGCTTGCTAGGATGAGCTAGAAGGTCAGAAAGTTGCAGTCCAGCGATGTTTGCTGACTTTGGCTTTATCTTAATTTGTAAACTTGTGAGCGCACGTTGGAATGACTCAGAGCCCCAATACCATGTACCCTCTTGATAAAGCTTCTGGTATGCCCTCTTCAGTTTTATGTCTTCAGCCCCATTTCGACTCTCAGCTAAGACGTCACCTTGGGCATTATAGAAGTTTAGAAAGCCGCAATATCTTTCAAGGAGAGCAGCTAGACAATAGTGGTAAGGATGGTGGGCTGTCCTACCATAGCGTTCAATATGAGTCTTCTTATCAATAACTACAGTGATGACGCAGTAGTCTTGTCCCTTGAGGAATTGTAGGAAACCTTCGTTGAAAGCTCGCTCTTTTTCTGTATCCCTCAGTCTCCAAAAAGGCCCTCTTCGGTTTATAATGTCCTCCCGGTGCAGGATTACAGGTTCATCAGGGTTATGAGGAAAGTGCTCTTGCTTGAACCTTTCCATCTCTGGTTGAAAGGTAGTGCGATAATACTCAGTTTCTATAAATACACCAGTCAGCCCCAGATATCTTTTGGCAGGGTCTTCTAATTTATAATAAGTATGGTCACCAGATTCATCAATGTACAGACGATATCTTTTCATTAAAACTCCTGCTTTATTCTACTCACATCATAAGCTTTAAATTCCTCTTCATCCCCTCCCCATATGGCTCTCTTATTATACCCTTTTCGGTGATGATGGCGGTGATGTAGTGGTGGGGGGTGACATCAAAGGCAGGGTTGGCAACTTCTATACCCTCGGGGGCAATGGTTACCCCCCGAATATGGGTTACCTCCTCCCGGCTCCGCTGCTCAATGGGGATTTCCTTCCCCGAAGCCAGAGAGGGGTCAATGGTGGTGGTGGGGGCAGCGACATAGAAAGGGATGCCATTCTCCAAAGCCAGAACTGCCACAGTGTAGGTACCAATCTTGTTGGCGGTATCACCGTTGGCAGCAATACGGTCGGCACCAACAATGACGCAGTCAACCTTTCCCTGACTGATAAAGTAGCCCGCCATAGAGTCGGTGATGAGGGTAACCGGAATGTTAGCCCGCTTTAGCTCCCAGGCAGTAAGCCGTGCCCCCTGGAGGAGGGGACGGGTCTCGGTGGCAAAAACCTCCACCTTCTTGCCCTGCTCCCTGGCGTATATGATTACCCCCAGAGCTGTGCCATAGCCGCCGGTAGCCAACGGCCCGGTATTGCAATGGGTTAAAATAGTAAAATTGTCGCCGATTAACTCAGCCCCAAGTTGAGATAGCCTCATGGTTGCCGCAGTTTCCTCAGTGTGTATTTTAATCGCCTCATCAACAAACGCCTTTTTAATCTGGTCTATATCATCACCAGCCTCAGCTACAGCTTGCATACGGTCAATAGCCTGGAAAAGATTCCTGGCGGTAGGTCTGGTTGAGGCAATAGTGTGGCTGATGTCCCGGAGCTTGTCCAGAAACCCCTTCCTGGACTTGATTTCAATTTTTAGGACACCTAATGCTATTCCATATGCTCCAGCTATCCCAATGGCCGGAGCCCCCCTAATTTTCAATTCTACGACGGCTGAGGCTATATCCTGATAGTCGCTGAGCTCCAGATAAACCTCTTCTTGAGGCAGCCTGGTCTGGTCAAGGATTCTTACCCTGTCCCCAAGCCATTCAATAGCTTTCATCTTTTCACCTCACATATATTATAAAGTAGAGGAGAAAACTAGTTTGCTGGGATAACTAACTCTTGCTGCTATCTAACTGTGACAGGTCAAACCTCATGCCATCCCGGGCAGCAAGCACCTTAACCCCGATTTTCTGAGATAGTTTCTCAGCTATCTCCCAGGGTCTTGCCCGCCACATCGTCATACCAAAATGAGACAGAATGGCTACCTTGGGCTTTAATTCTCCGATAATACGCTCGGCATCAGGCACCGACAGGTGGTCAACCGGGAGTTTAAGCGGTGAATTAACGAAGGGTCTGGGTTCAAGAAAAACCACATTGATAATCAATAGCTCACCGCCATAGCTTTGACACAAGCCATCAAAATAGCGACTGTCAGCAATATAGGAGAAGGTATGCTCAGCCGTTCTGAAGAGCATGCCATAGGTTTCTACCGGGTGCATGTGCCGAATTGGGGTAGTAAAAGAGACATTGCCTATAGAATAGGACTTGCCCTCCTGTAAGACATTGACACCCTCAAGATGTTCTTTCAGGAATGAGAAGATAACCGGCTCGGTCTCCAGGGCATCAGCCGGGGCAAAAAGATAGCCGCGTCGCTTGAGCCCACCCTGAGTCATCGCTTCCACCATAATATTGACGTCTGCTGAGTGGTCTAGGTGACGGTGGGATAGAATGATAGCGCTAAGTTTATCAGCTTTAAGCTTCCTTTTAGTGGACTGAACTAGACAGCCTGGACCAGGGTCAAGGAGTATCTCCATACCACCTAAATTCAGCCACAAGCCACCTGAGGCTAAAAGCTGCCTGATAACCATAAATCTGGCACCAGCCGTTCCCAGGAAAATTATACTATCGCCTGATGGCGAGCTAATAGCCTCGTCAACTGTTTTTTGTCTACCCACGCCTATAACTATAGACTATGGGTGTATTTTTTACAATTAGTCTACCCTTTGACGACGGACGATTAGCCGACTAAAATAGCGTTAAATGCCGGAGAAGGAGAATGAAATGAAGCAGATTTGGGCACCGTGGCGGATAGAATATATCCAGATGGAAAAAGCAAAAGGATGCATTTTATGTGAAAAACCGAGACAAAATAATGACGCTGTAAACTATATCCTGTATCGGGGAGACAAAAACTTCATCATCTTGAATAGCTACCCCTATAACCCGGGGCACCTGATGGTAGCCCCCTACCGCCACATAGCTAATCTGGAAGAGTTAACCGATGAAGAGCGTAACGAGCACTTTGAACTAGTCAGCCGCAGTATTAAGGTCTTGAAACAAGCATTCAACCCCGATGGCTTCAACCTGGGCACAAATATAGGAAAGCTGGCTGGTGCCGGCATAGATGAGCATATTCATACCCACATCGTGCCCCGGTGGGGAGGTGATGCCAACTTTATGCCGGTAATAGCTGATACAAGGGTAGTCCCTGAGGCCCTGGCGGAAACCTACGAAAAGCTGAAGGGCAAATTCTGAGTGATGAGGTTATAAACGTTTCAAAAGCAGCTATTGACAAACCGTGTTTAAGAAAATATTATGTCTAAAAACAAAAGGGGGGTTAGAAAATGGAAGGACTCAAAACTCTGGTGACAATCAGTGCTTGGGTGCTATTTATCTTCGCCTGGGTGATGCTTATTAACATGATCATACAATCGTGGTTCTTTGGGCTGAGTGAAGAGATGACAATGATTGCTAGCGCCATCGTTATAGTCAGCTTCACTCTAGCAGCAGTCGCCGCCAAGATGAGAAAAACGCTGGAATAAAGTCACAGGTAAAAGCTTCAAGCCCTCAATAGAACCCTTTTTAGTCGGTGGGGGGCAAATAACTGGTGCCTAAAAAGAATTCCTCCTAGAGCCAGCTTATACCCCTTGACAACCACCTGATTTGGCTATACACTTGTCAATACCTATGTCAAGGCAAGGTCTAACCATATCACAGGCGGCAAAGGAGCTGGGGGTATCGACAAGAACCGTCAGACGGTTTATCAAGTCGGGTAAGATTCGTGCCAAATTGCTTCCCGGAAACTTCGGGCAGGAATACCGAATCTTTGAATTACCCACAGAGTTTCATAAACCAAAACCCGTAGACAATACCCCTTACCAGACCTCTATACAGACCCCTATCCAAGTCATGGACATTATCAGAGAGCTTCAAGAGAAGAACCTTGCCTTAGCTGCCCAGCTTGGTGCTGCCACAGAGCGCATCAGGCACTTGGAGAACGAGGTGAAGCTTCTAACCACCGCCAAGCGACAGCCGTGGTGGAAACGATTATTCCGCTAAGAAATATAGTCCCTCCTATTAGACTGACAAAGTCAAAATGGGTTTCCTCCGGACACCTGTCGCTCCGGGTATTATACAATACCGCCAGATATTAGAAGTGAAAAAGGCGTGGCGAATAGACCGCCCAGAGAACCACCGGATAGATAACATATCAGATATGTTAGACAATCTTCTTCGAAAGCCGCCAAGAGCTAAGGATTAGTATACCAGCAACGAGATAAGGCAAGCCGACCATTGACCAAGCAAGGACATGATTGCGCCCAGCAAAACACCCTATGTGTACACCTAACCCAATGGAAGTTAAAACCAGAAGTATGCCAGCAAGTGAGTCTCGCCACCAAGATGCAATACAACCAGCTAACGCAACTGCTCCAATCAAGACTAGGGTACTACTTGCTATAGTCATTGGCCCTACACCTTCAGACACAGCTGAGCCAATCAACATGACTACAAAGAACATGGCGGCCACCAACCCGATTGCCCGTGCTGCCCATCTCATTCGTTTCGCCAGACGATTTTCGTTACTACCCGCCATTGGTTGCCTTCTTACATTAGTCCAAGAACTTAATGGTAACTGAGAGCTATGTTAATCCCCTAGGCGTAAACTGCAAATAAGGCAAGAATGCCGGCTATGATAAGATATATGCCAATTAACCACGCAAGTATCTTTGGCTTGATGATTACAATAATTCCGAAAATAATGGCTAAAACGCCCGCAATAAGGCCAACTACTCCGAATTGTCGTTTCTCAGGTTAATCTACCACCCATTATCAAGTTAATGTTCCACCCTTTT